>CALDNV010000137.1:0-21138 GCA_937914605.1 uncultured Neisseria sp. | reverse complement strand
TCATTTTGATACTCCTGTCAGTAGGGAAAGGGATAAATTTCAATAAGGTCTATTGTAGCCTGAAATAAAACTACTACCTAGAATTACACGATGCTACTTTTAAAATGTTTGATTTAAATAAAAAAACCGTGAAATAGGTCGTCTGAAAATACAGATTGGTACGGTTTGTCCCCATATTTGGGGATAAATTTTGGTTGTTTTTAAAATTAATATGTAATTATTTAAAAAAATGATGATGGTGATGAGTGTATCCTCGTTTTGTGGATAACCTTATTACTGATTGTATAATCAAATTGTTGGATTCATTTAAAAGCTGCGTTCAAGTTTTGTTTTTTATGAGAACAAAGTCGGATAATCTGTAATCGTTTGAATTTTTCTGTGGATAAAATCGGATTTTTCCACTCGGATTACACGGCATATTGTGGATAATCTTACCGTTACAAAGGGTCGTTTGAAAAATCTATGGTTCTGAAACGCCTACATTAGCAAATACTATTAAAAATAATGGATTATTTTTTCCTTTTTATCGTATTATCCAAACATCAAACCAATTATTGAATAAGGAGGCGGTTTATGCTGCAACGAACTTTGGCAAAATCCATCAGCGTAACCGGCGTCGGGCTGCATTCGGGCGAACGGGTCGCGCTGACCTTACACCCTGCGCCCGAAAACAGCGGGATTTCCTTCCGCCGTACCGATTTGGACGGCGAAATGGGCGAAACCATCAAACTTACGCCTTACCTCATCAACGATACGCGCCTGTCGTCCACCATCGTAACCGACAAAGGCGTGCGCGTCGGCACGATCGAACACATCATGTCCGCGCTGTCCGCCTACGGCATCGACAATGCGCTGATTGAGTTGAACGCGCCCGAAATCCCGATTATGGACGGCTCCAGCCTGCCGTTTATTTATCTTTTACAAGATGCGGGCGTTGTCGATCAAAAGGCGCAAAAGCGGTTTTTGAAAATCCTCAAGCCCGTCGAAGTCAAGGAGGCGGGCAAATGGGTGCGCTTTACACCGTATGACGGCTTTAAAGTGACGCTGACCATCGAATTCGACCATCCGGTTTTCAACCGCAGCTCGCCCACTTTTGAAATCGATTTCGCGGGCAAGTCCTACATCGACGAAATCGCGCGCGCGCGCACCTTCGGCTTTATGCATGAAGTAGAAATGATGCGCGCCCACAATCTCGGACTGGGCGGCAATTTGAACAACGCCATCGTGATTGACGACATGGACGTTTTGAATCCGGAAGGTTTGCGTTATCCCGACGAGTTTGTCCGCCACAAAATCCTCGATGCCATCGGCGATTTGTATATCGTCGGACACCCGATTATCGGCGCATTCGAAGGCTACAAATCCGGCCATGCCATCAACAACGCTTTATTGCGTGCGGTTTTGGCGGACGAAACCGCTTACGAATGGGTGGAATTTGGTGACAACGAGAATTTGCCGTCCGCCTTCCACGAGCTGCCGGCGGCTTGAGATAAGACGGTGTACAAAAAGGTTGTGGATGATTGTTTATCCACAACCTTTTTATTCAATAAAGATCGTCTGAAATCTTGATTTTATAGTGGATTAACTTTAAATCAGGACAAGGCGACGAAGCCGCAGACAGTACAGATAGTACGGAATCGATTCACTTGGTGCTTCAGCACCTTAGAGAATCGTTCTCTTTGAGCTAAGGCGAGGCAACGCCGTACCGGTTTAAAGTTAATCCACTATAAGTTTTCAGACGACCTTTCAAGCGATACAACCATCTCCCGCCAATATTTCAGACATGATTATCCACATGGCTATCTAATCTATCCTTATGAAAAATAAAAAGATTATATTTTTTCTCAAATTTTATACACATTTTATCCATAGCTTTTCTCCAGCAGTAAAAAAGGTCGTCTGAAAACCCAAATTCGGATTTCAGACGACCTTTTATCCACAAGCCGATCGGTGATCAATCGCCCATGACTTTACCTTCGCGACGCGGGTCGGCACCGCCGAGCAAACCGTCTTTGCCGATCACAATGCCTTGTACGCCGGAATTCAAATCGCGGATTTGGACTTTGTAGCCCAGTTTTTCCAATGCTGCCGCTTTGTCCGCTGCAGCGGTTTTTTCCTCGATTTCATACTGACTGCCGCGATTGAGCATATTCGGCAGGGAGATTGCCGCCTGAATGTCCATGCCCCAATCGATATGCGCCACCAGCGTTTTGGCGACGAAACCGATAATGCGGCTGCCGCCGGGCGAACCGACCGCCAGATAAGGCTTGCCGTCTTTCATCACAATGGTCGGCGCCATCGAAGAACGCGGCCGTTTGCCGCCCGCCACGCTGTTTGCCACCGTTTTACCGTCCGCGCCGACAGGGTTGAAAGCGAAATCGGTCAATTCATTGTTGAGCAGATAGCCGTTTGCCATCAGCCCCGAGCCGAACGCGTTTTCAATCGAAGTCGTCATCGACACGACGTTGCCGTCTTTATCCACAACCACCAAATGGCTGGTGGACGGCAGCTCTACCGCCATGCCCTGCGCGTATGCCTCACCGACCCGACCCGCCTGAATGTTTTCCAACGCCTTGTCGGATTGGCGGATTTCTTCGGCACGCGGTTTCAAGTAAGCCTGAGAAATCAGGGCGCGGGTCGGGACGTTGACAAACGCGGGATCGCCGACGTAATAATCACGGTCGGCAAACGCAATCCGCGACGCATCGCCTATCCAGCGCCAACTGTGGATATTTTCCGCGCCTAATGCCTTCATATCCTGATTTTGCAGGACGCCCAAAATCTCGCCCAAAGCAATCGCGCCTGAACTTGGCGCGCCCATGCCGCAGACTTCGTATTCACGATATGGCGCGCAAACCGGTTCGCGCTCGATAACGCGGTAGTTTTTCAAATCCGCCATGCTGATTTTGCCGGGGTTATCCACAGCGCCGGTAACAGCACGGACAATATTCTGCGCCTGCGCCCCCTGATAAAACGGCGCACTACCTTTTTCCGCCAACAGGCGTACGGAGCGGGCAAATTCAGGGTTTTTCAACACCGTTCCCGCTGCCAAAGGCTTGCCGTCGGGCAGGAAATACGCGGCGGTTTGCGGATAGCGTTTCAAAGGCTCGAGATTCTGCTCGATGGATTTCGCCATGCGCGGTGAAACGGTAAAGCCTTGTTCCGCCAAAGCAATCGGTTTGTCAAACAGGCTTGCCCAAGGCAATTTGCCGTAACGCTTGTGGACATCTTCTAGCAGCTTCGGAATCCCCGGCACACCGACCGAACGGCCGCCGACCACTGCGTTCATAAAGCCCATCGGCTTGCCGTTTTCATCCAAGAAAAGCGCCGGCGTTGCCGCTTTCGGCGCCGTTTCTCGGGCATCAAACGTCGTCAGTTTTTTCGCCTTATTGTCCCAATACACCAAAAACGCGCCGCCGCCCAAACCGGAAGACTGCGGCTCGGTCAGCCCCAAGGTTGTCTGCATGGCGATCATCGCATCTATCGCGCTGCCGCCGCGTTTCAAAACCTCGTATCCCGCCTCAGTCGCCAACGGATTGGCAGACGCCGCCATATAATGCTTGGCGCGGATCAATTTCTGCTCGGTCAGCCCCGTCCCTTGTTCCGGCGCATGGTTATCCACAGCCGTCGGCACAGACGCGGCATCAGGTTTCTGCATCGGCTGGTGCGCGCACGCCGCCAAAACCAAAACAGCCAACAGGTTTAAGCTAAAGGAAAATTTCATATCTGCTCCCTTTTAGTTGAGATATTTTTCAGACGACCTGCGGTTGAAAAACACAAAAGATCGCCTGAAACATGAAAACCGATTGGACTGTTTATCTCTTCGGACAGTTCCGTTTGAGCCCTGTATAAAACCGGCAGGCTGTGTGTATAGCCGGAAAGTTATACACAAAACCAAACCGGATTTCAAAATTATCCACATCTGCAAACAAGGCAAACAGCAGTTTATCCGCATCCAAAATCTGCATTCAACTTATTGAACTGAAAAAGGAATCAAAGTTATACACAAGAAAAATCGTGACTCAATATAATCATCTATTTATTATTTAAAATCTTATTTATAGTTTGTTTCCCAACGCGCAGCTAAAGCCTGTAACGTAAAGGCATCTTTTCAAAAAATTAGATAGTTAAGGATTGTTAAACCTCTGTAAATCAGATAGAGTTACGGCTGATAAATTAAATTAATAATGGAGCTTCCATCAATGAAAGGCGATATCGGCGTCATCGGCTTGGCCGTTATGGGTCAAAATTTGATTTTGAATATGAACGATCACGGTTTCAAAGTCGTGGCGTACAACCGGACCACTGCTAAAGTAGACGATTTTCTCAACGGCGCAGCCAAAGGCACCAACATTATCGGTGCCTATTCATTGCAAGATTTAGTGGATAAACTGGAAAAACCGCGCAAAATCATGATGATGGTACGCGCAGGTTCTGTCGTGGACGACTTTATCGAGCAACTTGTCCCGCTTTTGGACCAAGGCGACATTATTATTGACGGCGGCAACGCCAACTATCCCGATTCCACCCGCCGCACGCACGAGCTGGCGGCAAAAGGCATCTGCTTTATCGGTGCAGGCGTTTCCGGCGGCGAAGAAGGCGCGCGTCACGGCCCGTCTATCATGCCCGGCGGCGACGAAGCCGCATGGCCTGCCGTCAAACCCATCTTCCAAGCCATTGCCGCCAAGACCCCGCAAGGCGAACCCTGCTGCGACTGGGTCGGCCGCGACGGCGCGGGCCATTTCGTCAAAATGGTGCACAACGGCATCGAATACGGCGATATGCAGTTGATTTGCGAAGCCTACCAATTCATGAAAGACGGCTTGGGTCTGAGCTACGACGAAATGCACCGCATTTTCAGCGAATGGAACCAAACCGAGCTGGATTCCTACCTGATTGAAATCACCGCCGCGATTTTGGGCTACAAAGACGAAAACGGCGAACCTTTGGTCGAAAAAATCCTCGATACCGCCGGACAAAAAGGCACAGGCAAATGGACCGGCATCAACGCCCTCGATTTGGGCATCCCGCTGACGCTCATTTCCGAAGCCGTGTTTGCCCGCTGCGTATCCGCGTTCAAAGACCAACGCGTTCAAACCGGCCGCTTGTTCGGCAAAACCGTTACCCCCGTTGACGGCGACAAGGCCACATGGGTCGAAGCCTTGCGCCAAGCGCTGTTGGCATCCAAAATCATCTCCTACGCACAAGGCTTCATGCTCATCCGCGAAGCCAGCGAAAACAACGATTGGGCATTGAACTACGGCAACACCGCCCTTCTGTGGCGCGAAGGCTGCATCATCCGCAGCGCGTTCTTGGGCAACATCCGCGACGCATACGAAGCCAATCCCGATTTGGTGTTCTTGGGTTCCGACCCCTATTTCAAAGGCGTATTGGAAAATTGCCTGCCCGCATGGCGCAAAGTGGTCGCCAAAGCCATCGAATGCGGCATCCCCATGCCCTGCATGGCTTCCGCGATTACCTTCCTCGACGGCTACACCACCGAACGCCTGCCCGCCAACCTGCTGCAAGCCCAACGCGACTACTTCGGCGCGCACACCTACGAGCGCACCGACAAACCGCGCGGCGAATTCTTCCACACCAACTGGACAGGCAAAGGCGGCGATACCGCATCGACCACTTACGATATTTGATTTGTCTGAATCAGAGAAAAGGTCGTCTGAAACCAAAATTTTGGTTTCAGACGACCTTTTTATTTGAATCTTTCAATTTGCGGCACGCTTGTTATGGAAATCTCAACGACAAATTTCGATTTTAAAAACGGATGTTTACAGGAACAGAAGGGCGGTTAAAATTCCCTGTAAAATCCACTGTTTGCGCACAATTTATCCACAGTTTATTCCGTTGAATAAAAGCATGATTCATTATAGTGGATTAACTTTAAACCGGCACGGCGTTGCCTCGCCTTGCTCTGATTTAAAGTTAATCCACTATAAATGCCGTCTCTATACAAAAAGGTCGTCTGAAAATCTTGGAACTGATTTTTCAGACGACCTTTGGTGTCTTAGCGGTATAAAAAGAAAAATGATTTAAAGCGTTTAATTTTTCCGCGCAGTGACAAATTCTGCCAGCAGCCGCAGATGCAGGGCTTTTGCGCCGAAGGGTTCGAGCAGGGCGGCGGCTTCGGCGGTCAGGGTTTCGGCGTAGGCGCGGGCGGATTGCAGGCCCATCAGTTTGACGTAGGTGGGTTTGTCGTTGTCGCTGTCTTTGCCGGCGGTTTTGCCCAGGGTGGCGGTGTCGGCTTCGCAGTCCAACACGTCGTCGATGACTTGGAACGCCAAGCCGAGTTTGGCGGCGTAGTTGTCTAAGGTCTGGACGTCGTCTGAATCCAAATCGGGGCAGGCAAGCGCGCCCAATACGACGGCGGCGCGGATGAGGGCGCCGGTTTTGAGGCTGTGCATCTGCTCCAACTGCGTCTGATTCATGGCTTTGCCGACGTTGGCAAGGTCGATGGCTTGTCCGCCCGCCATACCGAGACTGCCGGATGCTTTGGCGAGCGTGGACAACATGGCGATTTGGCGTTCGGCGGGCAGTCCGGTCGGACGGCTCAATACGTCGAAGGCTTGGGTTTGCAGCGCGTCGCCGACCAAGAGGGCGGTGGCTTCGTCGTATTTCACATGGCAGGTCGGTTTGCCGCGCCGCAGGCTGTCGTTGTCCATTGCGGGCATGTCGTCATGAACCAAGGAATAGACGTGCACCATTTCGATTGCCGCCATGGCTTGTTCGACGGCGTTTTGGTCGGCATCGCCCAATTCGGACGCGGCGAGCACCAAAAGCGGGCGCAGCCGTTTGCCGCCGCCGAGGGTAACGTAACGCATGGCTTCGTGCAGCGTGTGCGGCACTTGGTTTTCAGACGGCAGGAAACGCTCCAGCAGCAATTCGGTCTGCGCTTGGGCTTTTTGCTGCCATGCTTTCAATTCATTCGCCAGGTTCAAGGTTCAGCTCCTTCAGTTCGCCCGCGTCCAATACTTGCAGCTTTTGTTCGACTTCCGCCAGCTTGGTTTGGCAGTATCTGACCAGCTCGTTGCCTTCCTGATAGGCTGCCAGAGCGTCTTCCAGCGGCATTTCGCTGCTTTGCATGGACTGGGTCAGGGTTTCGAGGCGGGCGAGGGCCTCTTCAAAGGATTTGGGGGCTTTTTTCATGATGATGCGGGCAAAAAATCAAAGCGGTATTGTAGCATTTTATGGGCTGCTTCTTGGACGGGAACGGAAAAAGGTCGTCTGAAAACCTGATTTCCAAGTTTTCAGACGACCTTTTGAGCTGATGATGCGGTAAAAATCATTCTTTCAGAGCGGCGGCACCAAACGTACCGTTTTTAGATTCCAGAAGATGATCGAATCGGCCGGTAAGCTCTTCTGCTTGGGGGCCGAGGAACATACCCGACATGATTTTTTGTTCTTTCTCATCCACATGGAAGAAACGGTTGCCGACGATTTGACCTTCCAGATTCACTTCATCAAATTCACCGTTTTCGGAATAAACCGCACCGGAGAGGGATTTGCGGCCGAAGTCCACCATAAAGATGGAGTTGCCGAACGTATTGGCTTGTCCGACATCGCTGTAAAGCGCATAACCACGGTAAAAAGCCTGACCTTCTTGAGGCATCGCTGCTTCCGGAGTAATAACGCCTTGGTAGAACATATACGATGTATGGATGTCGCCGTTTTCATTTCTCAAGCCATAAGATCCGTAGCGGCCGTATTTAAGATGAGTGGCTGCAACTAGGGAAAATTTGTGTTCGTCATCTTCAATGCCGAATACTTCATCTCTTTGTGGAGATACGGGCACCAGCGAAATTTTTTGTCCGTTCACCTCAAGAATATTGATGTCGCCGATATGGGAAATATCGTCGCCTTCCATTCCTGATTGGGAAATTTTGCTGTAATAGCCGTCGATTTGTTGGGTTGCAGCAGCTTCAGCGACTTTGCGTTCTGCTTCCGCTTTAGCTTTTTCGGCTTCTTCAGCCGCCTTGCGTTCTGCTTCCGCTTTGGCTTTTTCAGCTTCCTCAGCCGCTTTACGTTCAGCTTCTGCTTTAGCTTTTTCAGCTTCCTCAGCCGCTTTGCGTTCCGTTTCCACTCTAGCTTTTTCAGCCTCTTCAGCGGCTTTACGTTCAGCCTCGGCTTTGGCTTTTTCAGCAGCCTTACGTTCTATTTCTACTCTAGCTTTTTCAGCTTTTTCAGCAGCCTTACGTTCTGCTTCTGCTTTGGCTTTTTCAGCTTCTTCAGCGGCTTTACGCTCAGCTTCTGCTTTGGCTTTTTCGGCTTCCTCAGCCGCTTTACGTTCAGCTTCCGCCTTAGCTTTTTCAGCCTCTTCAGCAACCTTACGTTCAGCTTCCGCCTTAGCTTTTTCAGCTTCCTCAGCCGCTTTACGCTCAGCTTCTGCTTTGGCTTTCTCAGCTTCTTCGGCAGCTTTACGCTCAGCTTCTGCTTTGGCTTTTTCAGCTTTTTCGGCAGCCTTACGTTCAGCTTCGGCTTTAGCTTTTTCGGCTTCTTCAGCAGCTTTGCGTTCTGCTTCAGCTTTAACTTTGGCGGCCTCTTCAGCGGCTTTACGTTCGGCTTCGGCTTTAGCTTTTGCAGCTTCTTCCGCAGCTTTGCGTTCTGCTTCCGCTTTGGCTTTATCAGCTTCTTCAGCGGCTTTACGCTCTGCTTCAACTTTAGCTTTTTTAGCTTCTTCGGCAGCCTTGCGCTCTGCCTCAACTTTGGTTTTCTCAGCTTCTTCGGCAGCCTTACGTTCTGCTTCTGCTTTAGCTTTCTCGGCTTCTTCGGCAGATTTGCGCTTAGCTTCCGCTTTGGCTTTCTCGGCTTCTTCAGTAGCCTTACGTTCCGCTTCGACTTTGGCTTTCTGAGCTTCTTCAGCGGCTTTGGCTTTTTCAGCCTCTTCAGCCGCTTTTCGTTCTGCCTCACGTCCCGCTTGGCATTCGGCGTTGCATTCTATTTTGGGTTGGTTGGTATCGCTTGAGGCGGTTGACGGCGAACCGCCTCCTCCTCCGCCTCCGCAGGCGGCAAGTAAGGATAGGGCAAGGTAAGACAGGATATGTGGATAGTTTTTCATCGTAATGTACTTTTATATTTAAAATAGTTATGTGATATTCATTTTATGGGCTTTTTTATAACATGTCATTCATTAATTTGACGAACGGTACTTTTTGTTTATAAATAGTTTATTTTATTTGAATTTTTATGTTGCGAAATGGGTAAATTTTTAGATAGGCGGTTTTTTTGGTGGTCAAACGGTTGTGATTTGCTTGTGTTATAATCCGCGTTTCATACAGGTCGGACAGACAGTCGCCGCGTATCGCGTAAGGCATACGGGGAGGAAAGTCCGGGCTCCGCAGAGCAGGATGCCGGCTAACGGCCGGGCGCGGAAACGCGACGGAAAGTGGAACAGAAAGCAATACCGCCGACGGCCGCCTTCGGGCGGCACGGGTAAGGGTGAAAAGGTGCGGTAAGAGCGCACCGTGCACTTGGTAACAAGGCGCAGCAGGCTAAACCCCATCCGGAGCAAGACCAAACAGAACGCATTGACGCTGCTCGCCGAGCGTTCGGGTAGGTTGCTGGAGCGCATCAGTAATGGTGTGCCTAGAGGAATGACTGTCCGAGACAGAACCCGGCTTACCGTCCGGCCTGTATGTCCCGATTATCAAAAAGGTCGTCTGAAAACCGATTTTTGTGTTTCAGACGACCTTTTGCCATAGATATAGTGGATTAACTTTAAATCAGGACAAGGCGAGGCAACGCCGTACCGGTTTAAAGTTAATTCACTATAACCCGTTTTGCCCATCCTGTTCCCGCTTCACGGAATCCCCTTTTCAGACGACCTTTCCCCGTCTCGTCCGTACGATTTACGGTATAATTCCCCATCTTTATCCATTGTTTTCCCAAGCATAAACCATGACACGCAAAATCCTTGTTACCTCCGCCCTGCCCTATGCCAACGGCAGCATCCACCTCGGCCACATGGTCGAACACATCCAAACCGACGTTTGGGTGCGCTTTCAAAAACTGCGCGGCCACGAGTGCCACTACTGCTGCGCCGACGACACCCACGGCACGCCCGTGATGCTGGCCGCGCAAAAACAAGGCATCGCGCCCGAAGACATGATTGCCAAAGTGCGTGAAGAGCACCTCGCCGACTTCACCGGCTTTTTCATCGGCTACGACAATTATTACAGCACCCATTCCCCTGAAAACAAACAGTTTTCCCAAGACATTTACCGCGCGCTGAAAGCCAACGGCAAGATTGAGAGCCGCGTCATCGAGCAGCTTTTCGACCCCGAAAAACAAATGTTCCTGCCCGACCGCTTCGTCAAAGGCGAATGCCCCAAATGCCACGCCCAAGACCAATACGGCGACAACTGCGAAGTCTGCGGCACGACCTATTCCCCGACCGAACTGATTAACCCGTATTCCGCCGTTTCCGGCGCCAAACCCGAATTGCGCGAATCCGAACACTTCTTCTTCAAACTGGGCGAATGTGCCGACTTCCTCAAAGCATGGACTTCCGGCAACAACCCGCACGACGGCAAGCCCCATCTGCAACCCGAAGCCCTCAACAAAATGAAAGAATGGCTGGGCGAAGGCGAAGAAACTACCCTGTCCGACTGGGACATTTCCCGCGACGCGCCGTATTTCGGTTTCGAAATCCCCGATGCGCCGGGCAAATACTTCTACGTCTGGCTGGACGCGCCCGTCGGCTACATGGCGTCGTTTAAAAACCTGTGCGACCGGATCGGCATCGATTTCGACGAATACTTCAAAGCCGACAGCCAAACCGAGATGTACCACTTCATCGGCAAAGACATCCTCTATTTCCACGCCCTGTTCTGGCCCGCCATGCTGCATTTTTCCGGCCACCGCGCCCCGACCGGTGTGTACGCACACGGCTTTTTGACCGTGGACGGACAAAAAATGTCCAAATCGCGCGGCACCTTCATCACCGCCAAATCCTATCTGGAACAAGGCCTGAACCCCGAGTGGATGCGCTACTACATCGCCGCCAAACTCAACAGCAAAATCGAAGACATCGATTTGAACCTGCAAGACTTTATCAGCCGTGTCAACAGCGACCTCGTCGGGAAATACGTCAACATCGCCGCCCGCGCGTCAGGTTTCATCGCCAAACGCTTTGAAGGTCGTCTGAAAGACGTTTCAGGCAGCGCATTGCTGGCAAAACTCGCCGCCGAAAGCGAGACCATCGCCGAGCAATACGAAAACCGCGAATACGCCCGCGCCCTGCGCGATATCATGGCACTGGCGGATGCCGTGAACGAATACGTCGATGCCAACAAGCCGTGGGAGCTCGCCAAACAAGAAGGTCAAGACGAACGCCTGCACGAAGTATGCAGCGAACTCATCAACGCCTTCACCATGCTGACCGCCTACCTCGCCCCCGTATTGCCGCAAACCGCCGCCAACGCCGCGCGTTTCCTCAATTTGGACGCGATTACCTGGGCGAACACGCGCGAAACCCTAGGCGAACACGCCATCAACAAATACGAACATTTAATGCAACGAGTGGAGCAAAAACAAGTGGACGATTTAATCGAAGCCAATAAACAAAACATTCAGACGACCCCCGCGCCTGCCGCCGAAGACAGCAAATACGAAAAAGTCGCCGAACAAGCGAGCTTCGACGACTTCATGAAAATCGACATGCGCGTCGCCAAAGTATTGAACTGCGAAGCCGTCGAAGGCAGCACCAAACTCCTGAAATTCGACCTCGATTTCGGTTTTGAAAAACGCATCATCTTCTCCGGCATCGCCGCGTCTTATCCCAACCCCGCCGAGTTGAACGGCCGCATGGTCATCGCCGTCGCCAACTTCGCCCCGCGCAAAATGGCAAAATTCGGCGTATCCGAAGGCATGATCCTTTCCGCCGCCACCGCCGAGGGCAAACTGAAGCTCCTCGATGTCGATGCAGGCGCGCAGCCTGGGGATAAAGTGGGCTAAAACGCTGAAAAAAGCTGTCTGAAACCATCATGCAAGATGTTCGGACAGCTTTTTTTGTATCTTGAAACCAAGGAAAAACTGATGAAAAAACTGCTTTTTATCTTTTTGGGGCTGGCGAGTTTTAATACTTATGCCGCCGACCCAACCTATGATGCAACCAAAGGCGCATTGCAGAATAATTCGGCATTGTGTGCATACGGCTACAATCCCAACTGCGCATCTCCCCGCCAGTCTCGGCAGCAGCCTACGGAAATAGTTAATATCAACGTCCCGTCCAAATACGGCGCATGGGCGGTCAACCTTAAAACGGGTATTTCGGCTGGTTCAATCAATATGGATTCGCGTGAGGCAGCGGAAAGAGAAGCCATCAAATCCTGTGAACAGGGTGGACGCAATGCACCGTGTGTAGTGGGTTCTTCGTTTAGAAACGGCTGTCTTGCTGTTGCCCAAGGGAAATCGGGCAAAAAATTGAAGACTTTCTACGGAGGCGCAGCTCAAATCGGACAGGCTGAACCAGCAGCATTAAGAAAATGTCAGGCTGCAGGGGCAGTACAATGCAAAATCACCACGCCCGAAGGCTGTTCGCTGCCTAAATATTGACGGACAAAAGGTCGTCTGAAAGTTTTCAGACGACCTCGGTATATAAACTATTCATGATTTTCCCATCTGTTTTTTGAAAGTACCCATATGAAAAAAGCCTTTGTATTTTCTTTGCTGCTCGCCGGTTTGACCGCTTCTGCCGCCGCGCAAAATCAAACCGGTGCGCCATCCGATCCTGCAGCAGATAAAAAGTTTGCCGCCGAGTGCGGGCAATTGTTTAAAGACACCAATACTTTGGCGAACGGTTCGCTTTGTTATCGGGACAATAAAGAGACCGCCGAATATTTCGACCTTTTGTCTATGGTTTTGTTGTTTAACCATCCGAAAGTCGATCAGTGCCGACAATATCCGAAACTGGAGGAAGAATTCAAAAAACAAAGCTTTCACCATCTCGACGATAAGGAATTGAAGCGCCTTTGCGCGGAAAGCCGCGAAGAACGCGACCGTTTGCGCCGTCAGGTAGAGGCGTATATGGACAGTAAGATAAAACAGTATGCGGAAGAAGAAGCGCCGCGCCGAGGTATTCCCGTTGACGAATTGCTGCGTAAAACCGTTGCCGAAGAAACCGAACGCCGCGCCAAAGCCGATACCTTTATCCGTCAGAAAGATGGCAGATAAGGACGGGGTCGTCTGAAAACTTCGGGCATGAATGTACTGCGTTCCGACATTCATGTATTCATGCTTTATTTGAAAATATCATTCCGGTTTAAAAGGAAAAACCATGAAACAATCTGCTTTAGGCTTACTTGCTTTGACTTTATCTTTTTCAGCCGCCGCGCAAGAGCCCGCCGTCAGTTTGAATGCGGATCAGATCGAACATTGCCGGCAAATGCTGCAAGATACGGCGCTGATTGAGGCTACGGCGAATGTATGCGGCGGCAATGAGGACATCAAAGACTATGCCGGGCATTTATACTCTTTGTACATGGCTGCCAATCCGCAAGCCTTGCAATGCGTCAATTACAGCATGGCGATGAAAAAAGCGGGGAAACCGCTGCCTCATTACGGTTATTCCCCTGAGCAAGACAGCAAACAATATTGCGCCCAAAGCCGCAAAGAACGCCATCTTGCCCAACAACGCGCCGAGGCTTTGGTTGAAAAAGAGCTGCCGAACATTGCCCGCAAAGTCTCCGAAGAATCGAATGCGCTTTATCAAGAGCATCAAAAGCAATTGGCGCAACGACAAAATACAGAACCGGATAACTGGGAAAAACCGAAATCTTCCAAGCAAATCTTGAACGAAATGCGCGAACAACTGGCAGCCAGCCGTAAAAAAGCGGAAATTGCCCGCCGGAAAATAGAAAAACAGTAACGAAGTTTCGGACAATACGGACAGACGGTCTGTCCTGACCGGATACAAGAAACCCGCTTTTTGAAGCGGGTTTCTATTTTGGAATCGATTAAGGTTTTCAGACGACCTTTTAGCAGAAGAAACTAATTGAAGCGGTTAACTGATTTTTGGTTTATTTTTACAAAAATAAATAGTGTTGACAATTTTTATGGTGGTAATTAATGTACTGATACTTTATTTGAAGCTTTAAACGGTCCTGCGTGCTGCTGCATACAAAAAATTAAATTTAATCAAGAGGAAACAATCTATGGAGCAATTATTTATTCCCAGCAGTATCATTGCCGATTATTTTTATCTCGGTCTTTTCCTGCTGGTTGCCGCGTCTTTGATTGCGGGCTATGTCGATGCTATTGCGGGCGGAGCCGGGCTGATTTTGATTCCTGCGTTTTTAATGGTCGGCTTGCCGCCGCAGGTCGCGTTGGCACAGGAAAAATTGGTGAGTACCATCGGTACGGTGGCTGCGATTAAAAACTTTATGAAAAGCAGTTCGATTGTATGGCGCATTGTGCCGGTCGGCATCGTTGCGGCTTTAATCGGGGCGTTCGTCGGTGCGAAAGTCATCCTGATTCTGCCTGTGGAAACCATCAATTACATCATTCTTGCGTTTTTACCCATAGGCTTGCTGGCAACTTTGTTCAAAGGCGTTTTGCTGAAAAAAGACGATGAACGCGGCGAGATAAAAAAATCTGCCGTCGCTGTCTTTTTAACTTGTCTGATTGTCGGTTTTTATGACGGTTTTTTCGGACCGGGCACGGGCAGCATTTTCATCATCGCTTTGTTTGTCATCAACAAATTGTCGTTGTTGCAGGCTTCGGCTACTTCCAAAATTTTCAATTTTGCTTCCAATATCGGGGCATTCGTTGCTTTCTTGATAGCGGGGAAAATGGCGTTCCTAATCGGAATCCCGATGATTTTGGCGAATTTGTTGGGCAACCATTTCGGCAGCCTCCATGCTATCAATTCAGACGGGGAAATCATCCGTAAGGTTTTGGTCGTAACGGTTTTGCTGATTATTGCTTCGATGGCATATAAGGCTTTTTCGGCTTGACGGGCAGATGTTGGTAAAAGGTCGTCTGAAAACTTGGAAATCAGGTTTTCAGACGACCTTTTTAGCTTTTGGCAGATTGGATTTCCAAGCTATCCGCCTTAAGCCAACTTGACGGCGAGTTCTGCCAGCCGTTTGCCTTGTGCGAAGGCGATGTCGTTTTCTTCGGCGGTCAGGACGGGTTTGCCGTCGTGTCCGGCGACGTGGGATGCGCCGTAGGGGGTACCGCCGCTTTGGGTGCTGCCGAGGGCGGATTCGGTGTAGGGGATGCCGCTGATGATCATGCCGTGGTGCAGGAGGGGGAGCATCATGGTGAGGAGGGTGGTTTCTTGTCCGCCGTGTTGGGAGGAGGTGCTGGTGAAGACGGTGGCGGGTTTGCCGGCAAGTTCTGCGCCGAGCCACAAGGGGATGGTGCCGTCGATGAAGTATTTCATGGCGGCTGCCATGTTGCCGAAGCGGGTGGGGCTGCCTAGGGCGAGGGCGGCGCAGGTTTTGAGGTCTTCGGCGGTGGCGTAGGGGGCGCCGCTGTCGGGGATGTCTTTTTCGACGGCTTCGCAGACGGTGGAGACTTTGGGGACGGTGCGCAATACGGCTTCGCAGCCTGCGACGCTTTCGATGCCACGTGCGATTTGGCGGGCGAGGTTGAGGGTGCTGCCGTTTTGGGAGTAGTAGAGGACGAGGATTTTGAGGGGATTTGGGTTCATTTGGGTATTCCGTTACAATGGGGTTGGTTGAAAATCGGTGTTTGGCTGTTGAAGCTGTGTTTTCAGACGACGTGGTGTGTGCTGCGGGCGTTTTCTGTTTTTTATTTTCAATTCGTTATTTTTTCGGGAAAGATTATGCCGTTTTTGAAATGGTGGCAAGGTTTGTCGGACAGTAAGGCGTTTGCGTTTGCGTGGTTTGTGATCCGGCGTTTCGATGAGGAGCGTGTGCCGCAGGCTGCGGCGAGTATGACGTTTACGACGCTTCTGGCTTTGGTGCCGGTATTGACGGTGATGGTGGCGGTCGCTTCGATTTTTCCTGTGTTCGATCGTTGGTCGGATTCTTTTGTTTCGTTCGTCAATCAGACTATTGTGCCGCAGGGTGCGGACATGGTGTTTGATTATATCAATGCGTTCCGCAATCAGGCGGGGAAGTTGACGGCGATCGGCAGTGTGATGCTGGTGGTGACGTCGCTGATGCTGATTCGGACGATTGATAATGCGTTCAACCGGATTTGGCGGGTCAATTCGCAGCGGCCTTGGATGATGCAGTTTTTGGTGTATTGGGCGTTGCTGACGTTTGGGCCGTTGTCTTTGGGCGTGGGGATTTCTTTTATGGTCGGGTCGGTGCAGGATTCTGCGCTGGCTTCGTTTGCGCCGCAATGGGTGGTGGGGTTACTGCAAACCTTAGGCACGCTGTTTTTCGCGACGCTTTTGTTGTGGGGTTTGTACCGCTTTGTACCCAACCGCTTCGTGCCCGGGCATCATGCGTTTATCGGGGCTTTGGTCACGGCGTTTTGCTTGGAGACGGCGCGTTTCCTGTTTGCTTGGTATATGGGCAATTTCGACGGCTACCGCTCGATTTACGGGGCGTTTGCCGCCGTACCGTTTTTCTTGGTGTGGCTGAATTTGCTGTGGACGCTGGTGTTGGGCGGCGCGGTGCTGACTTCGTCGCTGTCTTATTGGCAGGGCGATGCGTTCCGCAGGGGCTTCGATGCGCGAGGGCGGTTTGATGATGTGTTGAAAATCCTGCTGCTTTTGGATGCGGCGCAAAAAGAGGGCAAAGCCTTGCCTGTTCAGGAGTTCAGACGACATATCAATATGGGCTACGATGAGTTGGGCGAGCTCTTGGAAAAGTTGGCGCGGTACGGCTATATCTACAACGGCCGTCAGGGCTGGGTGTTGAAAACGGGGGCGGATTCGATTGAGTTGAGCGAACTCTTCAAGCTCTTTGTTTACCGCCCGTCGCCTGTGGAAAGGGATCATGTGAACCAAGCTGTCGATGCGGTGATGACGCCGTGTTTGCAGACTTTGAACATGACGCTGGCGGAGTTTGACGCTCAGGCGAAAAACCGAAAGCAGCCTTCTTGATTATGTTTTGAAACGGATAAAAGGTCGTCTGAAAACCGTTTTCAGACGACCTTTTGCTATAATCGGGCTTCATCGTCCCGTTCGGTTTGGAACCTTATGAAAAAGCTCGTCCTGCTGCTACTTTCCTTCTCCTCTGCCACCGCTTTTGCCGCATACGGTTTGGGTTTGGGGCAGGAGCCGAAATATCCCGCCGACTTTCGCGCCTACGAATACGTCAATCCCGACGCGCCAAAAGGCGGCGTGTTTTCCCTGCCGATGCAGGGCGGCTTTGATACGTTCAACCCGTTTACCCTCAAAGGCGACAAAGAAGCCGGCGTCCTCAATCTGACCGTGGACATGCTTACGGACAACAGTTGGGACGAACCTTTCTCCATGTACGGGCTGCTGGCGGAAGACTTCTCACTTGCCGAAGACGGGCTGTCGGCAACATTCAGGCTCAACCCGAAAGCCAAATTCCACAACGGCGACCCCGTCCTTGCCAAAGACGTAGCCGCCTCCTTCCGCCTGCTTACCCAAGACAAAGCCGCCAACCCCTTCTACCGCATATACTGGAGCGACGTTGCCAAAGTCGAAACGCCCGACGACAGGACAGTCGTTTTCCGCTTCAAACAGCGCAATGCCGAATTACACATGGCATTAGGGCAACTGCCTGTGTTTTCTCATAAAAGCTATCCCGAAGGGCTGGAAAAAGGCGCAAACAAAATGCCCATCGGCTCCGGCCCCTACCGTTTCGTCAAAGCAGACATCGGGCGCATGAGCGAATACGCGCGCGACAAAAACTACTGGGCGCAAAACCTCCCGACCCGCAAAGGCAGATATAACTTCGACACCGTCCGCTTCAAATATTTCAAAGACAACAGCGTCCGCCTCGAAGGCCTCAAAGCCGGACAATACGACTTCGTTTACGAAAATGTCGCCCGAAACTGGGCGCGGGGCTATTCCGACGAAATGCTCGCCAAACGCGGCATGGGCAAACACGAATGGATACAGAAAAGCGATGCCGGCATGCAGGGCTTCGTCATGAACCTGCGCCGCGCCCCGTTCAACAACATCCTCGTGCGGCAGGCGATGGTCGAGAGTTTCGACTTTGAAAGCATCAACGCGCGTATTTTCTACGGCGCATACCGCCGCAGTAACAGCTTCTTCACCAACAGCGAGATGGCGGCGACAGGCAAACCGCAAGGCGC
The DNA here is from genome assembly GCA_937914605.1 of uncultured Neisseria sp. Classification (GTDB taxonomy): domain Bacteria; phylum Pseudomonadota; class Gammaproteobacteria; order Burkholderiales; family Neisseriaceae; genus Neisseria. The sequence goes on along the minus strand of CALDNV010000137.1, from coordinate 2,916 downwards.
GGAACTGAAATTGCTCCAGTCCCTCGGCAACACCCTCGACCCCGTCGTCCTGAACCAACCCGTCCCCGAGCCGCCCCAAACCGACCCGAAGACAGGCATACGCCCCAACCTGCTCAAAGCCCGCGCCCTCTTGGAAAAAGCAGGCTACCGCTATAAAAACGGCAAACTGACCGACAGCCAAGGCAAACCCCTGACCTTCGAGTTCCTGACCGCCTCCAAAACCTACGAACGCATTACCGCCAAATGGCAGCGCGACCTCGCCAAAATCGGCGTAACCATGAACATCCGCGTTACCGACCCCGCCTTATACCAAAGGCGGCTCAACGATTTCGACTTCGACATGACCATTACCGCCTATGCCAACAGCGAAAGCCCCGGAAACGAACAATACGATTATTTCGGCTGCGAAGCCGCCAAAATCCCCGGCAGCCGAAACCTCGCCGGCGTGTGCCGCCCCGAAGTCGAAAAGCTGCTCAAACATTTCGGCAGCTTCACCAACCGCGAAGAGCTGAAAACCACCTCCCGGGCGCTAGACCGCACCATCCGCCACCAATACATCATCGTCCCCGCCTGGTACGCCGACCGCTACCGCGTCGTTTACCGCAACAACCTCGGCATCCCGCAACAACTGCCGAAGTATTACGACCCGGTATCTTTTTCGCTGAGTAGCGGGTGGTGGAAATAGGAGGAGTGAGCAGATAAAAGGTCGTCTGAAAACGGATACGGCAGCAATGCGTAGCGTGGGTTCTACCCACAAAATGAACGCCAATTCGGCTGTTGTTTGATTTGGTTGTTGGATGATTGCGGTTGTCAGACGGTGGCTTTCGTGGGCAAAGCCCACGCTACTCGTTGCCGCAAGGCAACTTGTCCCTTCCCCGTCCGGCGGGGGAAATTTGCGTACGTATGCTAATATATTGCGAGAATTGTGCCTGTCAGATTTAGCCGTAATGGCAAGGCATTATTTCATTACTCAAAAATTCTCTATGAATTAGATATTTAAAATAAAATATTAAAATTTTAGGATACGCACATGCAAGATCAGGAAGAAAGTAAAAATCAGGAAATACAAGAAAAGCAGGAACAAGAAGACAAGGGTGCCATGACCAAGTTGCAAGATGTGTTCAATCTTGCGCATGACCAAGCTCATCCCGATAAGATCGATGCCACTATCCGTACCAATACTCGGGTGTCCGGAACGAATATGTGGGTATTGATGTTTGCCATTGCTGTGGCGAGTATCGGTCTAAATGTAAACAGCACGGCGGTAGTGATCGGAGCGATGTTGATTTCCCCGTTGATGGGGCCGATCGTCGGTATGGGTTACGGTTTGGCGGTGGGCGATACTGCGCTGATCCGCCAAGCGGTGCGCAATATTATGGTATTCGTCGCCATCAGTTTGGTTACTGCTACACTGTATTTTCTATTAACCCCGCTTAAAGAGGCGCAAAGCGAGCTTTTGGCGCGTACTCAGCCGACCCTTTGGGATGTGTTGATTGCCTTCTTCGGCGGTAGTGCGGGCATTGTGGCGCTGACCCGAAAAGAAGGAGGCAATGCCATACCGGGTGTGGCGATTGCGACCGCATTGATGCCGCCCCTGTGTACTGCGGGCTACGGACTGGCACATGGCAACTGGCACTACTTTCTCGGTGCTTCATATCTTTTTGCCATCAACTGCGTGTTCATCGCTTTTTCGACCTTGTTGTTTTCCAAGCTGCTCAAGCTGCCGCGCAGGGGGTTGGTAACGGAATCCAAACGCCGGTTGCAAAGTATCATGATTACTGTTGTCGTGTTGGCTGTGATGATTCCGAGCGGCTATATGGCATCAGGACTGGTGCGCCAGGAACTGTTCAACACAAAAGCCAATGCCGCGATCACCGCCGCGCAGCAGCAGGAAAGTTTTTTTGTTCTTCGTAAGGTATTGAACTACAAGGAAAATAAAGTCGGTCTGATTGTCAACGGAACGGGTAATGCCGAGAAAATCATCGCCCTGTTGGAAAAAAGCCTTAATGCGTCGGGGGTAAAAGAGCCGGAGGTGAACGTGGTTTATGCGGGAGGGGATGGTGCCAAAATCGAAGAATTGCTGGCAAGCCGAAACAATCCGGTTCAGCAGCAAAATGAACTGAAAGAGCAGCAGGCCTATATCGATACCGTGCTTGCGGGCAAAACTGCCGATACCGCCGGTGCTGACGATGCAGCGGTACTCAAGGAATTAAAAGCCCAATATCCGGAAGCGGAAAAAATCGTTGTCGGACGCGGCTTGGTTTGGGAGAAAGCGCAAACAGAGCCTGTTTCCGAGCAGCCTGAAAGCGGCAAAAATACTAAATCGAAAACAGGCGAACATGACGATATTGTCGTGGTTTCGCTCGAATTTAAGGAGTCTTTGCCTGCCAAAGACCGCGAACGCTTACAGGCGTGGTTGAACCAGCGTTATGAGGGTAAGGCCGTGCGCATGTTTGTGAACACTCAAGTTTCAGACATATAACCCGTTTCACGAATACTCCGCCTGTCGGCTTTATCCGTTTTCAGGAAATAATTTTATTCTTTAACGACCAAATCCGCCTCAAACATGCCCCTTAAGGCGTTGGAGAGGCGGATTTCTTCGGCGTGTTCCAGCATGTCGCGGGTGATGTGCGTTTCGATGACTGCGTCCGCGCCCAAGTAGGTTTGCGGCTGTTGCAACACGGCTTGGCGCATGACGCCGTTGAGGATGTCCAAATCCAGAGACGGGGTGAGCCATTGCCCTTGGTATTTGATGAATACGTTGCTTCTGCCGCCTTCGAGCAGGAGGCCGTCTGAATTGAAAAACAGGCTGTCGAACGCGCCTTGTGTTTCGGCGGTTTGCCACGCTTGGTCGAAGAGGGCGCGGCGGGTGGTTTTGAAGCGGCGCAGGTAGTCGCAGCGCGGGAGGGGTGGCGG
>CALDNV010000136.1:0-3056 GCA_937914605.1 uncultured Neisseria sp. | reverse complement strand
GGATTGTTGGAGAACAAATCGTCGCGTACTTTCAAATGGCCGTCGTCAGTCGCCGTACCGACCACGGCAAACGGGCAGCGTTCGCGTTCGCAAATGGCGCGGAAGGTGCCCAAATCTTTTTCCAAAATCGACAGCACATAACGCTCTTGCGATTCGTTGCACCAGATTTGCAGCGGGTTGAGGCCGTGTTCTTCCAGCGGCACTTCGCGCAGTTTGAATATTGCGCCGCGCCCGGCATCGTTGACGAGTTCGGGGAAGGCGTTGGACAGGCCGCCCGCGCCGACGTCGTGGATGGAGATAATCGGGTTTTTGTCGCCAAGCTGCCAGCAGCGGTCGATCACTTCCTGCGCGCGGCGTTCGATTTCGGGGTTGCCGCGTTGTACGGAGTTGAAGTCCAAAGAGGCGTCGTTCGTGCCGGTATTCATCGAAGAAGCCGCGCCGCCGCCCAAGCCGATAAGCATGCCTGGGCCGCCCAGTTGAATCAGTAACGCGCCTTCGGGGATTTCGTCTTTATGCGTCTGCTGCGCCTGAATGCTGCCCAAGCCGCCGGCGATCATAATCGGTTTGTGGTAGCCGCGAACCTGACCGTCAAACTTCTCTTCAAAAGTGCGGAAGTAGCCCAAGAGGTTCGGGCGGCCGAATTCGTTGTTGAACGCCGCGCCGCCGATGGGGCCTTCAATCATGATGTCCAGCGGCGAGGAAATGTGTTCCGGTTTGCCGTAGTCTTGTTCCCACGGCTGTTTGAGGTCGGGGATGTTGAGGTTGGAGACGGTAAAGCCGGTCAAGCCCGCTTTCGGACGCGAACCTTTGCCCGTTGCGCCTTCGTCGCGGATTTCGCCGCCCGCGCCCGTTGCCGCGCCTGCAAACGGCGCAATGGCGGTCGGATGGTTGTGCGTTTCCACTTTCATGATGATGTGCGTATCTTCCTCGTGGAAGCGGTAGCCTTGATTTTCCGCCGCATTCGGATAGAAACGCTCGATTTTCGCGCCTTCAATCACGGACGAGTTGTCTTTATAGGCAACGACCGTGCCTTTGGGATGCGCGTTGTGCGTGTCGCGTATCATGCCGAAAAGCGATTTCGGCTGTTTTTCGCCGTTGAGGATGAAATCGGCGTTGAAGATTTTGTGGCGGCAGTGTTCGCTGTTTGCCTGCGCGAACATCATCAGTTCCACATCGGACGGATTGCGCTGCAAAGCCTGATAGTTTTCAACCAGATAATCGATTTCGTCGGCGGAGAGCGCCAAACCCATTTCGGTATTGGCTTTGACCAAAGCCTCTTTGCCGCCGCCCAAAACATCGACGGTGGAAAAGGTTTCGGATTCGAGATGGTGGAATAATTTGGAGGCCGTCTGAAAATCGGGCAGCACGGATTCGGTCATGCGGTCGTGCAGCAACGCCGCCCATTGCTGTTTCTCATCGTCGTTCAGACGACCTTCCAGCCACACCGCCATGCCGCGCTCGATGCGCTCTATGCCTTCCAAACCGCAGTTTTCCGCGATATTGGTTGCTTTGGAAGCCCACGGCGAAATCGTACCCAAACGGGGCGTTACCAAAAATAAATGCAAGCCCTCGCGCGCTTCGGGCGTTTGCTCAACGCTTTGCGCCGCCAACAAGGCTTGCAGTTTTTCGACAGTCGCGGCATCCGGTGCTTTCTCGCTGCCGACAAAATACCAAAATTCGCTTTTCAGTTTCACTTCGGGCAGGCCGAGTGCGGCCGCTTTTTGCAAGAGTTTTTCAACACGGAAATCGGAAAGGGCGGTAACGCCGCGCAAGGGCAAAACAACAGACATGATTCAGCTCTCAAATGCGGTTGGGAAAGGCTGTATTATACGCCGAATGGGTCTGGGTTGCTTGGTAATTTAGGTGAAAATGTTGACAATTTTTCAGACGACCTGCGCTGGGTGGGGCGGAAGGGTCGTCTGAAAAATCTTGATTGAAACCTATGCAATACTCTGATTTAAATTGATTTTGCAGGGATTTAAATCAAAGGATTATAGGCTGATTTGAAAAAAGCCGATGGCGGTTTACGGAAGGTTTATTCCAAAAATTTATCGTTTATTCTTTTGATAAATCGGCATGAGTTCAGGCAGCATTCTGCGGATGGCGTTGATGCGCGTCTGATTGGCCGGGTGGGTGGACAAAATCGCAATGGACGAGCTGCCTTCAAGTTTGCTCATCTTTTCCCAAACGCTGATGGCAGCCTCCGGATTGTAGCCCGCCTGAGCCATCAAACGTACGCCGCCTGCGTCCGCTTCGCTTTCCTGATGGCGCGAAAAGGGCTTGGAAGCAAGTAAATCCGTACCCAATCCGACGATATTGGCATCGACTCCTGATGCGCCCGCTAAAATAGAACCACCCAATCCCGTCAGCACTTGGCCGCCAATTGCTTTTTTGCCATGTTCCAGCAGGGCATGGGTCATCTCGTGACCGATAACGGCGGCGATTTCGTCGTCCGTCAATTTCAAACGCTCGACCATGCCGGTGTACATCGCCATTTTGCCTCCGGGCATTGCCCAGGCGTTCAATTCATTGCCGCGGAAAACATTCATCTGCCAATTGAAAGGTGTGCCAGTTTGGTTTGCCTGGTTGGCATAGGGCTTCAGGCGCTCGAATACGGCTTTGATACGGCGCGAAGTGTGGGAAGTGTTGTCCAAAACGCGTTGCGACTGCGCTTGCTGTACCACTTGCGAATAGTTTTTGGCGGCAGCCTCGTTGAGCGATGCCGTATCGTATCCCACCATATCGGCAACGGAAGTACAGCCGGTCAAAGCCATAATAGCCCCCAACTGCATCAACTGTTTTTTGTATATTTGTTTGTTCGGCATTTGCATCTCCTAATATTGTTAAAATCAAGATTCTTCAATCGGATTGCATGCGGTATTTCTGCACATCATATAAAAATGCCGTCTGATTTTCAGACGGCATAACAAATATTTTAAGAGCGGCGCTGCAACATCCAAGATTCGATCTTACGCGCGTCGTTGACTCGGGTTGTCGAAGTCGGCGAGTTCAGCAATACGATGGTAATCGGTTGGTTTTGGACGTTTGCCTTAACC
>CALDNV010000135.1:0-9787 GCA_937914605.1 uncultured Neisseria sp. | reverse complement strand
ATAACCCAAAGCCGCAATTGCTGTTTCGACTTTTGCACGGGTTTTATCGCTGACCGGCGCATCGCCGTTGATGACGCGGCTGACCGTTTTGGGTGAGACGCCCGCATAAGCAGCAACATCATAAATTGTAGCCATCTTACGACTCCCGCCTCATCCCTGTTTCATTTGATTACGAAGCATATCACACCTGACATCGGTGTCATACCGAAAAATTTACAGAACTTTGATAAAAATCAATCATATAAATTGCATATTGCATACAATTCTTAACCAAACCGGCTCCCCGCATTCGCCAAACCCGCGCCCCTTTGTTAAACTACATACGACTACATAAATATTTACCCTATCGAACCAATCACCACAACGACAATCTATAACTGAATCACATCCCCCGAATGAGCGGGGCGAACCTAATTCCGAAGGAAACCCGATGACCGCATTTACCGAAGCATGGCAAGCCCTTGAACAACACCGGCTCGACACACAACACATCCACCTGCGCGACCGCTTCGCCGCCGAACCCGACCGCTTCGGCAATATGCACGAAACCCTCGACGGCCTCCTCTTCGATTACAGCAAAAACCGCCTCGGCGAAGACACTTTGCAACTCTTGTGCCGCCTTGCCGAAGCCTCGCCCCTAGCCGGACAAATGCACGCCATGCAAAACGGCGAAAAAATCAACCTCAGCGAACACCGCGCCGTCCTCCATACCGCCTTGCGCCTGCCGCCCGACGCCGCGCCCGTTTACGTTGACGGCGAAAACATCCTCCCCAAAATCCACCGCGAACTCGACCGCGCCCTCGCCTTCGCCGAATCACTCAACAACGGCAGCCACAGGGGCATCACCGACAAACCCATCACCGACTTCGTCCACATCGGCATAGGCGGCTCCGACCTCGGCCCCAGAATGTGCGTAGAAGCCCTCAAAGCCTACCGCCAAAACATCCGCGTCCACTTCGTCAGCAATTCAGACGACGCCGACATCAGCCGCACACTCGCCCACCTCAAGCCCGAAACCACCGTATTCAGCATCGCCAGCAAATCCTTCCGCACGCCCGAAACCCTGCTCAACGCCTACGCCGCCCGCGCCTGGTATCGTGATGCAGGTTTGCCCGAATCCGGCATCTACCGCCACTTCTGCGCCATCTCCTCCGACGTTGCCGCCGCCCGAAACTTCGGCATCGCCCCCGACAACGTCTTCGCCATGTTCGACTGGGTCGGCGGACGTTATTCCGTCTGGTCGACCATCGGCCTGCCCGTCATGGTCGCCGTCGGCACAGACCGCTTCCGCGAACTCCTCGCCGGCGCGCACGCCATGGACACCCATTTCTTCCAAACCCCCTACCGCCGCAACATCCCCGTCCTCATGGCGCTCATCAGCATCTGGTACAACAACTTCCAGCATGCCGACGGACAAACCGCCGTCCCATACAGCCACAACCTGCGCCACCTCCCCTCGTGGCTCAACCAGCTCGACATGGAAAGCCTCGGCAAAAACCGCACCGCCGACGGCCGTCCCGTCCCCCACACCACAGGCGGCATCGTCTTCGGCGAAGAAGGCGTCAACTGCCAGCACGCCTATTTCCAACTCCTCCACCAAGGCACACGGCTCATCCCCTGCGACTTCATCGTCCCCATGACCACCGCCTACGGCATCAACCGCCAACACCGCTTCACCGTCGCCAACGCCTTCGCCCAAGCAGAAGCCCTGATGAAAGGCAAAACCCTTGAAGAAGTCCGCGCCGAGCTTGCCGACCTGCCCGAAGCCGAACGCGAACGCCTCGCCCCGCAAAAAGAATTCCCCGGCAACCGCCCGAGCAACAGCCTCCTCCTCAGCGCCACCGACCCCCGCCGCCTCGGTATGCTCATGGCGGCATACGAACACCGTACCTTCGTCCAAGGCGCGGTTTGGGGCATCAACCCCTTCGACCAATGGGGCGTCGAATACGGCAAAGAACTCGCCAAAACCATCGAACCCGAACTCGACCGCGGTAACCCGCAACACGACAGTTCTACCAACGGCCTCATCGCCTTCTACCGCGCCAGCCAAAACCGATAGACAGTTCAAACATGAAAGGTCGTCTGAAAACCTGATTTTTAAGTTTTTCAGACGACCTTTGTGTTAATCATTTTCGTGGACAGAATCCACGCTACGGCACTTGCGTTACCAAAAAACTTTGTAGCGTGGGCTATGCCCACGAGCCACTCAAGATTTCAGACGACCTTTACGTTTATCGTTTTCGTGGACGGAATCCACGCTACGGCACTTGCGTTGCCAAAAAACTTTGTAGCGTGGGCTTCGCCCACGAGCCAATCAAGATTTCAGACGACCTGTCCGCCCATTATTTCCGTGGGTAGAACCCACGCTACGGATACCGTGCCAACCAAAACCGATACGCAGTCCAAACATGAAAGGTCGTCTGAAAACCTACATCGGGTTTTCAGACGACCTTTGTGTGTTCATCATTTTCGTGGACAGAGTCCACGCTACGGCACTTGTGTCGCCAAAAAATTTGTAGCGTGGGCTTCGCCCACGAGCCACTCAAGATTTCAGACGACCTATCCGCCCATTATTTCCGTGGGTAGAACCCACGCTACGGAGCTTGCGTTGCCAAAAAACTTTGTAGCGTGGGCTTTGCCCACGAACCATTGAAGATTCCAACAAACAACCCGCCAAGAATCCCAGACGCAAAAAAAGCAGACCCATCAGGTCTGCTTTCAATCTTTCCGATTAATCCAGATTCAAAACGGCGGAGGTGTAAACGTCCTGCACGTCGTCCAAATCTTCCAGCGCATCAATCAGTTTCTGCATTTTGACGGCATCGTCGCCTGAGAGTTCGGTTTCGTTTTGGGCGCGCATGGTGACGTCGCCGTCAACGGATTTGTAGCCTGCGGCTTCCAATGCGGCTTTCACGCCCGCCCAATCGTTGGGGGCGGTGATGACTTCGATGGAGCCGTCGTCGTTGGCAATCACGTCTTCCGCACCGGCTTCCAGAGCGGCTTCCATCAGCGCGTCTTCGTCAACGCCGGGTTCGAACACCAAATAACCTTGATGCACGAAGTTGAACGCTACGCAGCCGTCGGTGCCCAAGTTGCCGCCGTTTTTGGTGAACGCATGGCGCACGTCGGCGACGGTGCGGGTTTTGTTGTCGGTCAAGCAGTCCACCATCAGCGCCGCGCCGCCGATACCGTAGCCTTCGTAGCGCAACTCGATGTATTCCACGCCTTCCAAGTTGCCCGTACCTTTGTCGATGGCGCGCTGCACGTTGTCTTTGGGCATATTGTTTTCGGCGGCTTTTTCCAAAGCCAGGCGCAGGCGCGGATTGGCGCCGGGATCGCCGCCGCCCATGCGGGCTGCGACGGTGATTTCTTTAATCAGACGGGTGAAGATTTTGCCGCGTTTGGCATCTTGACGGGCTTTTTTATGCTGGATATTCGCCCACTTGCTATGACCTGCCATATATGGATTCCTTTCGATTTTCCGCCTTATCCGGCGGGCTCTTGCTCATTTTCAAAGGACGCATTTTAACATAGGTTGAATATACCTAAAATATTCAGACGACCCTGCATTCTGCCCAAAAGGTCGTCTGAAAACGCCGATAGCGCCCGACAAACGCAAAAATCTTGTCTTTGCCCAAACCTGACCCTTTTTTTCGTTTGCCTCACAAAAGGTTTACGGTATCATACAGGCCTGCTTCAGGATTGTTGACAACTTGGGGCAAAACGGACGAAGCCGGCCTGCTCGCCGCGCCGTCCGACACAACGGCATTCAACGGAGTAACCGCCGCCGGATGCCGTCATCTGTTCATTTTTCAATATAAGGTTTGTAATTATGGAAAAAACATTGTCTGCACTGGTGGGCGCAGTCAATCTGATTCTGTGGGACTACCTGCTGATTTACGCCCTTTTGGGCATCGGCCTGTTTTTCACACTCTATCTGGGTGCGCCGCAGATTACCAAATTTGGCGAAGGCCTCAAATCCGTTTTCGGCGGTTTGTTTTCCAAAAAAGACAAAGACGATAAATCTTTGTCGCAATTCCAAGCACTCGCCGTTGCCGTCTCCGCCCAAATCGGCACGGGCAACGTCGCCGGCGTGGCAACCGCCATTACCGCAGGCGGGCCGGGCGCGATTTTTTGGATGTGGCTTTCCGCCGTTTTGGGGATGTCCACGATTTTTGCCGAAGCGCTGCTCGCGCAAAAATACCGCGTCGTCAGCCACGGCAAATACATCGGCGGCCCCGCGTTCTACATCACGCACGGCCTGACCCCGAAAATCGGGCGCGGCGCAGCGCGTTTCTTATCGGGCTTCTTCTCCATCGCCCTGATTATCGCGCTGGGCTTCATCGGTAACGCCACGCAGGCAAACTCTATCGCCTCCTCCGTTACCATCGCCTTTAACGTACCAGCTTTGGCAGTGGGCATCACCCTCGCCGTCCTTGCGGGCATGATTATCGTCGGCGGCGTAAACCGCATCGCCAACATCGCCCAATTCGTCGTGCCGTTTATGGCGATTATCTATATTTTGTGCGCGGTCGTTATCCTGTTTGAATTCTCCGACCACATCGTACCGATGTTCAACCACATCTTTACCGCCGCCTTCAATCCCGAAGCCGTGTTAGGCGGCGCAGCGGGTATCGGTATGCGCGAAGCCGTCCGTTACGGCGTGGCACGCGGACTGTTTTCCAACGAAGCAGGTATGGGTTCGACGCCGCACGCGCACGCAACCGCCGACGTAAACCACCCTGTTCAACAAGGCTTGGCGGCATTTATCGGCGTGTTCATCGACACCATCTTGGTCTGCACCGCCACCGCGCTGATTATCCTCCTGACCGATGCCAACCTTTCCGGCGAACAAGGCGCGGCGGTTACCCAATTCGCCTTCAGCAAAGCCTTTCCCGGCTTCGGTTCGCAACTGCTCGCCGTCTGCCTGACCTTCTTCGCCTTCACCACCATCATCGGCTGGTACTACTTCGGCGAGTCCAACATCCGCTTCCTCTTCAGGGGAAAACACTTGGGCATCTACCGCGCGCTTGTGCTGCTGGCTATCGTGTTGGGTACGCTGGGCAAAGTCGATTTGGTTTGGAGCCTGTCCGATATGTTCAACGGCTTCATGGTCATCCCCAACTTAATCGCCCTATTCCTCTTGCGCAAAGAAATCCGCACCGTTTACGACGATTATCTGGCGCAGAAAAAAGCAGGCAAAAACTTGTCCTACCAATATGAATTCCACGAATTCCACGACAAGGCTTAATCCGCAATCGTGAAAAGGTCGTCTGAAAAGTTTTCAGACGACCTTTTTTATCCCCTAATCATTGAACCGATTAATGTTTTTTTGTACAATCCCCGCCATCTCAACCCTTTCTCAGGCCGTCGGAAAAGCGGCCTGAACCTTTTTGCAAAGAAAGCCCATGTCCCAAGAAATCCTCGACCAAGTGCGCCGCCGCCGCACGTTTGCCATCATCTCCCACCCCGACGCGGGTAAAACCACGCTGACCGAAAAACTCTTGCTGTTTTCAGGCGCGATTCAAAGCGCTGGTACGGTAAAAGGTAAGAAAACCGGCAAATTCGCCACTTCCGACTGGATGGAAATCGAGAAGCAGCGCGGCATTTCCGTCGCTTCATCAGTGATGCAGTTCGACTACAAAGACCACACCGTCAACCTCTTGGACACGCCGGGACACCAAGACTTCTCCGAAGACACCTACCGCGTTTTGACCGCCGTTGATAGCGCATTGATGGTCATCGACGCGGCAAAAGGCGTGGAAGCGCAAACCATCAAACTCTTGAACGTCTGCCGCCTGCGCAATACGCCGATTGTCACGTTCATGAACAAATACGACCGCGAAGTGCGCGACTCTTTGGAATTGCTGGACGAAGTGGAAAACATTTTAAAAATCCGCTGTGCGCCCGTCACTTGGCCGATCGGCATGGGCAAAAACTTCAAAGGCGTGTACCACATCCTGAACGACGAAATCTATCTCTTTGAAGCCGGCGGCGAACGCCTGCCGCACGAGTTCGACATCATCAAAGGCATCAACAATCCCGAACTGGAACAACGCTTTCCGCTGGAAATCCAGCAGTTGCGCGACGAAATCGAATTGGTGCAGGCGGCTTCCAACGAGTTCAATCTCGACGAATTTCTCGCCGGCGAACTCACGCCCGTGTTCTTCGGCTCAGCGATTAACAACTTCGGCATTCAGGAAATCCTCAATTCATTGATCGACTGGGCGCCCGCGCCGAAACCGCGCGATGCGACCGTACGCATGGTCGAGCCGGACGAGCCGAAGTTCTCCGGATTTATCTTTAAAATCCAAGCCAATATGGACCCGAAACACCGCGACCGCATCGCCTTTTTGCGCGTCTGCTCCGGCAAATTCGAACGCGGCATGAAGATGAAACACCTGCGCATCAACCGCGAAATCGCCGCGTCCAGCGTGGTTACATTTATGTCGCACGACCGCGAGCTGGTGGAAGAAGCCTATGCGGGTGACATCATCGGTATCCCGAACCACGGCAACATCCAAATCGGCGACAGCTTCTCCGAAGGCGAACAACTGGCGTTTACCGGTATCCCCTTCTTCGCCCCCGAACTGTTCCGCAGCGTCCGCATCAAAAACCCGCTGAAAATCAAGCAACTGCAAAAAGGTTTGCAACAGCTCGGCGAAGAAGGTGCGGTACAAGTCTTCAAACCCATGAGCGGCGCGGATTTGATTTTGGGCGCGGTCGGCGTGTTGCAGTTTGAAGTCGTTACCTCTCGCCTCGCCAACGAATACGGCGTAGAAGCCGTGTTCGACAACGCATCCATCTGGTCGGCGCGCTGGGTATCGTGCGACGACAAGAAAAAACTGGCAGAGTTTGAAAAAGCCAATGCGGGCAATCTGGCGATAGACGCAGGCGGCAACCTCGCGTATCTCGCCCCCAACCGTGTGAATTTGGGACTCACGCAGGAACGCTGGCCGGACATCGTGTTCCACGAAACGCGCGAGCATTCGGTGAAACTGTAAAATGCAGATCAGGTCGTCTGAAACCCTGGCAGGACAGACGACTAGAATCTTTTTTATGCAATCTACGTCTATGATCTGAAGGAATGTTGATGAAAAAACAAATTGTATTGGCTGTTGCCCTGCTTCTGACCACTGCTGCCGCAAATGCCGGCGGAGCCAAACTCTCCTGCGGCAAACAGAAATGGGATGGAACAGAATTAGGCGTAACCAAATGCCGTTATTCAGGTAACTCTTTATCTGACGCTTATACTGCTGCTTTAAAAAAAGAGGGGCAAAACGGAGTACTGCCCAAAACCCTGCCAACCCGTAATATGAAACGTCAAATAAACGAAGAAACGGAAACCTCCATTCAATGGACCGGCAAAAAAATAGTCAATGTTTGCGTAAATAGCGAGGGATTCGATTGTTTCGAATTGAAACAGCAAAAAGATCATGTGGATGTTACATTTACAGTCGCAACACCATAAATCTTGGTTTAGGTCGTCTGAAAACTCAGTATGGCAACAAGTATGGATACCTGATACAGCCGACCAATTTTGCCTAATTCGGAGAAAATCATGCAAAAACTGCTTTTAGCGGCAGTATTCATGGCAAGCATGCAATTTGCTGCCGCCGAACGCGCACCCATAGCAATTCCTAAAAAAGTACAGGAAGCCATCAATGAAGATAAACAAACCTGCCGTGAAATGGGGGGAAAATTCTCTGTTGGTCAGGCTTTGGATATTATCGATTTGAATAACGACGGTTATCATGATTTTGTCTACGACATGAGCAAGGTCACCTGCGCCAACGCACCTGATCTGGGCGGCTCCGGCGGCTGGGCGGTCACTGTTTTTGCAGGCCAGCCGGATGGTTCTGCCAAACAGGCATTTCTTCATGGCGCAGCCGGAACAAAAATCATCGGCAACAAACTTTATTTAGGCGTGGGCGGAGAGCTGTGCGGCGAAGACACACGCGGTAAAGTACGCGCACAATATCAAAATTGTATCCGTCCGCTACAATGGAATGCACGCAAGAAAGTGTTTGAGTTTGCGCCTGTCTCACAGAAAAAACCTTTCCCAAAAAGCTTACAACGTTAAGGATAAAATCAATCAGTCGGTCGTCTGAAACCCGTAAACTGCACCTTTCACAAAGGTGCAGTTTTTTATTCCTGCCTGCAACTATGTGTGTGCTTCATCTTTTTAGGTATGACAACAACCATGAGTGTTGCAGTTTAAAATTAAAAAAGCCGAGTTCTGCAATATACAGAACCCGGTTTTATTCAAAACGTCCGAACAGTCTCTTATACGCGCCCAATTTTTGCCGGGCAATTCAAGTTTTCAGACGACCTTTTAGCGTATCAAACCATCCGTTTTATTCAAACGGACGCACTTCCAAACCGAACATACGGCGGGCAGTGTTCAGCATTTGGCAGCTGAAGCCCCACTCGTTGTCATACCAGGCAAACACTTTGACCATATTGCCGTCGGTTACTTTGGTCAGCGTTGCGTCAAAGGTGCTGGCTTGGGTAGTGTGGTTGAAGTCCATAGACACCAGCGGCAGCGTGTTGTAGCCCAACACACCTTTCAGACGACCTTCTTCTGAGGCGGCCTTCATCAGCGCATTGATTTCTTCAACGCTCGTATCGCGCGCGGCTTGGAAGCTCAAATCCACCAATGAAACATTGACGGTCGGCACGCGGATGGCAAGGCCGTCGAGTTTGCCTTTCAATTCGGGCAAGACCAAACCGACGGCTTTCGCCGCGCCGGTTTTGGTCGGAATCATGTTTTCCACACCGCTGCGGGCGCGGCGCAAGTCTTTATGGCGCACGTCGGTCACGGTTTGGTCGTTGGTCAGGGCGTGAATGGTGGTCATCGCACCTTTGACGATGCCGATGTTTTCGCTCAATGCTTTGGCAACGGGGGCAAGGCAGTTGGTGGTGCAGGAAGCATTGGAGATGACGGTCATGTCGTCGGTAATCATGTCGTCGTTCACACCGTAGACGATGGTCGCGTCAACATCAGCCTCGCCCGGTGCGGAAATCAGCACTTTTTTCGCGCCGCTTTCAAGATGGACATTGGCTTTGGATTTGCTGGTGAACGAGCCGGTGCATTCCATCACCAAGTCCACGCCCAAGTCGCGCCAGGGCAGTTCGGCGGGGTTACGGGTGGAGAAGAATGGGATTTTGCGGCCGTTGATGATGAGGTGGGTCGCATCGTGGGAAATGTCAGCATTAAAGCGGCCGTGGACGGTATCGAATTTGGTCAGATGGGCGTTGGTTTCGAGGCTGCCGCTGGCGTTGACGGCGACGACTTCAAGTTGGTCTTGCAGGTTGTAATCGTAGATGGCGCGTAATACTTGGCGGCCGATGCGGCCATATCCGTTAATGGCGACTTTAATGCCCATGGTTTTTCCTTTTGGGGTATAGGGTGGTTAACTGATTCGCACATTATAGCAAATTTGTAGTGTGATGTAATTAACATTTTATCAAATAAATCTTGTTCAATTATATCTGCTTATTTTTATCCCAAAAAGATAATGAATTATTTTGTTCTACAAAATACTATATAAGGAAATTTATATTTCAATTATATTTAAAATATACGCATTTAATCTTGGTTTTCCGCTCTCTCAAAAAAGGGAAAACCTGCATCTTTCTGATTTTATTTATTTGAAAAAGATAATCTCTAACCAAAATCCGCTACATCACGCAACAAAACTCCCCGCCATTCCCTCCCTTTTATCTTAAAAATCAATAAATATAATCCTATGCCTAATTTCATAATAAATTAACAAACCCCTGC
>CALDNV010000134.1:0-9812 GCA_937914605.1 uncultured Neisseria sp. | reverse complement strand
GCCTTGAGGATTGGAAACCGGCTCAGTGACCGCATAGGCAGTCATTACTCCTGACACAGGCAGCAGGATGCCCAACAACGACCAACGAACGGGTTTGTTGTGCCAGAAACGGCGCATGAATGAAAATCGAGTTGTTTTAGTCACGCATTATCCTTCAATGCAGTAATAATCACTCTACCACCGCATTTCTTATGTCATTTGAAATTATTGAGTTTAATTGTTTATCTTATCAACCGTGTTTACGGTCTCTCCCAGACAATATATATACCAAGTGAATAAAATAAACAATCAAATTTACTCAGAACCGAGCATGATTATCGGGGCTATTCTTTTGATTTACACCCCTTTTTTCTGAAATTTACGAGAACTTGATTATAACATATGCACACTTCCAACTCAAAAACGCCATCCATCATCCGACCTGATAATGACATTGGTTATTTTGAGTATGTTGTATTTTCTCGCGTAAAATAAGCTTTTTCCATTCTGACCACCGCCATGAATCTGACGCTTGCCCTCCCCTCTCTCAACCGTCAAAAAGATGAAACACTCCCTCCTCTCCAGCTTCCTGCTTTTAACCAAATCTTGCGATATGGGTTATTACATAAACAAGAAATGAAGCCGTCTGATTTTTATTGCCGGCATTTATGGAAGGGAAGCTTGTTGGCCCAAGTCAAAGAGATGGCGGGGATTCCACCGCATCATGCGGCAGCGTTTGCCAGCCCGATATGGCAGCAAATGGGATTGCACCAAGTCAGCGTAGTCAGCGGCGAACATCTGCAAATCACAAAAGAAGAAGCCGCTCGATTATGTTTGGAACTGTCTGAGTTTTACAGCAAAGAGGGTTGGCATTTTCTGCCTGTCCGTCCCGATTTGTGGCTGATCACTTTGCCATCGGAAAGCGATTGGGGGATTGCGCCGGTATTGGATATCTACGGACAAATCGGTTCGGCGGACCAAGCTGATGGAAAAGACGCCTTACAATGGTTGGGAATGCAGACTGAAATTCAAATGTGGCTGCATCAACACCCGCTCAACGCCGTCCGCACTCAAAACGACACCCCTACAATCAATGGTCTTTGGCTGTGGCAGGATTTAACGGGGCTGCGATCTGCGGACTTCGTCGCTTCCGACAGCATTTGGGCGCAATTTTCAGACGACCCCCGCTTGGATGCACCTTATGATTTTCAGGCTTGGCTGGATGCGGTTGCTGAATCGGGCATTCATCCCGCCAACCCTGTCATTTTTCTGGACGACTTGACTGTTACGGAACAAACAGGCGATATTCAGACATACCAAGAAATTTTAGAAAGCTGGGAAACCCGCTGGTTTGCCCCGCTTTGGCAGGCAGTCTCGCAAGGTCGTCTGAAAAATCTGTCTATCAGTACCGACGGTGAAAACGGCGGCACTTTACGCATCACGCCGTTTTCAAAATGGAAATTCTGGCACCCGAAAAAAACATTTACCGGCAGATGGTAATGCGCCCGCCCCGCCCCGCCTCGCCGCCCTGTTTATAGAAACACCAATAACGTTTACAATACGCGACCATTCCACTATTTGCACACACCGCCCATGAAAATCCGACTCGGTCAGCACAATGCACCTGATTTTCCGCAAGGAGCGGCCGTCACTATCGGTAATTTCGACGGCGTACACCTCGGTCACAAACACATCCTGCAAAAACTCAAAAACGAAGCCGATTCGCGCAACCTTCCCGTTATCGTCGTCATTTTCGAGCCGCAACCCAAAGAATTCTTCTCCCTAAAAGCAGGCTTTACGCCCCCATGCCGCATCAGCCCCTTGCGTACCAAGCTGGATTTGTTGAGCGATACCGGCTGTATCGACGCCGTATGGGTATTACGTTTCAACCAAGACTTCGCCAACATGAGCGCACAGGATTTCATCGACAAACTGCTGCGCCAAACACTCAACACACGCTACCTGCTTATCGGCGACGATTTCCGCTTCGGTGCCGGACGCGAAGGCTGTTTCGACTTATTGAAACAACAAAGCGATATACAAACCGAACGCACACCTTCCGTCATCGTCGAAGACATCCGCACCAGCAGCACAGCCGTGCGCGAAGCCTTGACGGACGGCAACTTGGCGTACGCCAAAAAGCTTTTAGGCCACAATTACGTTTTGAGCGGCAAAGTCAAGCACGGCAAAAAACTCGGCAGAACCATCAACGCCCCTACCGCCAACATCCAACTTCCGCCCCACCGCTATCCCCTGCGCGGCGTATTCGTCGTCGAAGCAGACGGCACTTTCGGCACACGGCGCGGCGTTGCCAGCTTCGGACTCAACCCGACCGTCAGCAGCAACAATTCGCAAAAACTCGAAGTCCATTTGTTTGATTTTGAAGGCAATCTTTATGGACAACGTTTGAAAGTACGTTTCCTGCACAAGCTGCGTGACGAACAAAAATTCAGCAATATTGAAGCACTAAAACGGCAAATCGAACAAGATATAGAAGAGGCGAAACAATGGCAGGAAACGGATTATAGTGGATTAAAATTGCAATGATACGGCGTTGCCAACGCCCTTATGTACTACCCGTACACGGCGGGCGTTGCCGCCTTGTCTCATTTTTATTTTAATCCACTATAAAAGCATCTGCGGCCATTGTCGGATAAAAATGAAAAAGGTCGTCTGAAATCTTTTCAGACGACCTTTTTCACAATATGCAGACATCTGCCTGCGAGATTTCTAATGGCCTAAATTTAAAAAGGACGACAACCGTCAAAACAGTGCGCGGGGAACAGAATCCCTCTTTTAATTCAGTCCACTATATCCTACTTATTTAGCAGCAGGAGCCTGTTCTTGGGCGGCAGCAGGTGCAGTTTCGGTAGTAGTTTTACCTTGACCGGTCAGCGGGCTGGCAGCTTCGGCTTCCGGTGCAGCAGTTTCAGCAGCTTTGTCGGTTTTCAGGTCGTTGGCTTGTTTTTTAGCTTTATTGGCTTTTTTGTGAACGTGTTCTGCTTTAGCGGCTTTGCCGGAAGCAGGTTGGGCCATAGCCACAGGAGCAGCGATCAGACCGGCAGAAACAAGAACGAGAGAGGTCAATTTAGACAATGTTTTCATGTGTAATATCCTTTCGGGAAATTTGTCTGATAAAATCATTCCGTCAAATGCCAAATGGCAATTTACGTAAAGACAACCGCATAACCACTTGGTGCGATTGAGTTTTTATTGTAACGGTTTGTTTGTAAACCGAAGTCAGCTCGAGCGAAATTGAAATAAAGTTTCAAAAGGAGGGTTAACCCCCTTGTCCTGCTTTATTAATCGCACCTCATAGCTTGATTGTTTAAATTTATATATTTCATGGCATTACATCCGATGATTTTCGAACACCCCCGATTCCGCAATGCATCCTACATCCTGATGGGGCTTGCCCTGCTTGCGGTGCTGTA
The DNA here is from genome assembly GCA_937914605.1 of uncultured Neisseria sp. GTDB lineage: Bacteria > Pseudomonadota > Gammaproteobacteria > Burkholderiales > Neisseriaceae > Neisseria. The sequence goes on along the minus strand of CALDNV010000134.1, from coordinate 6,399 downwards.
TTTCCACTTTCTGCCGCTTTTGCTCGCCGTGATACTGACCTACGTCTTCATCACCAAGACCAACGGCCTGATTCTCTGGCTGCGCCGCCGTACGCTCACGCGCAATACGTTTCTGCACAAATCGCTCAACGCGCACAATATCAACCTGATTTCGACCACGCTGACCATAGGCATCGTATTGACGGTTATTCTCTTGATGTCGCTGGGGATTTACCACCTGATTCACGGCGGGCACATCACCGTGATGCTGACCAAGCTGGCGGCGATTTTGGAAGACACGAAAAACAGCAGCAGCCTGCCGCAGTCGGTTTTGAACATGCTGCCCAACAATACCGCCGAAATCAAAGCCTATGCGGTCAAATTGATTGAAGAATACAGCGCCGCACTGACGCGCATCAGCAAAAACAGCTTTACCTCGTTCGTGTATATCCTTATCGGCATCATCATCGGCGCGATGCTCAGTTTCCACCGCCTCAACATGCGCAAAAACCGCCGAAAAATGCCGCCCTTCAAGGCAGAACTAGTGCGGCGGATTGTGAACTTCGAAACCAGCTTCGAGCGCGTGTTTCTGGCGCAGGTTAAAATCTCGTTGATCGATACCGCGTTGACGGGAGTGTACCTCTATCTGATCCTGCCACTCTTCGGCGTCGAGTTGCCGTTTAAACTAACCGTGTTGGTCATCGCCTTCATCGTCGGGCTGATTCCCGTCGCGGGCAACCTGATCTCCAACACCATCATTATCATCTTGAGCCTCGGCGCGTCTTTATATGTAGCGGTCGCTTCGCTGGTGTTTCTGGTCGTCATCCACAAGCTCGAATATTTCCTGAACGCGAAAATCATCGGTTCGGAAATCGAATCAAGCGCATGGGAACTGCTGGTGGCGATGGTCGTGTTCGAACGGATTTTCGGCGTCGGCGGCATCATCGTCGCGCCGGTTTATTATGCGTATCTGAAGAATGAGTTGAAGCAGCAAAAGCTGATTTAGATAGTGTTTGAAATATAGATGAAAGGTCGTCTGAAAAGCTCGAAATAGGTTTTCAGACGACCTTTTTTCAGTTACAGCAACCTTATCCCTTCCCCCGTCCGGCGGGGGAAGGGCAGGATGGGGGTGGCTTGCAAATATACGGAATAAGAGACAAGAGCCACCCTCTCCCCACCCCTCTCCCGCTAGACGGGAGAGGGGGCGGATTACTGAATGCCGCTATTACTGCTTTTCAGTGTCGTATTGAGGCGATAATGAATTTAAAGTATCAGAATACAAAAAGGTCGTCTGAAAAGCTCAAAATAGGTTTTTCAGACGACCTCTTTCAGCTACGGCAACCTGATCCCTTCCCCCGTCTAGCGGGGGAAGGTTAGGATGGGGGTGGCTTGCAGATATACAGCATAAAGGGCAAGAGCCACCCTCTCCCGCTAGACGGAAGAGAGTGTGAATTCTCGTGGGCAAAGCCCACGCTACGGTTATCCCATAAACCAACACAACAACTCCCGCTATGGATTTCCCAAACTTTAGGCATTGCCCGACAGCGTAGCGTGGGCTTTGCCCACGAATCCCATCATAATTGAAGTGATAATGGATTTAGAGTGTCGAAATACAAAAAGGTCGTCTGAAAATCCCCAAAACAGGTTTTTCAGACGACCTTTTTCTTCTCCTACTCATTCCAACCCGACTTCTAAATACTCGCGCTGTGCCCCACCCGCACATGGCTGTGGTGGTCGCGGCCTTCGTGGTCGTAGTCGGATTTGAAGCCTTTGAGCACGACGTCTATGTCGTTTTCTTTGGCGAAGACGTTGGCAAAGTCTTCAATCAGTTCCAATACGTCGCCGGCGATGTAGGACGAGCGTTCGGCGTTGATGGTTACTTTCGAACCCGGACGGATGTTTTTCAGGGTTTTCTTGATGGCGGCTTTGTTCAGGAACGAGACTTCTTCCGCCAGTTCCAAGCTGATTTCGTCGGCTTCGGCGAGTTCTTCGCGGCTGAGGTAGTAGGCGCGTTTCATGTTGCCCTGAAGGATGAAGATGATGCTGATGGCCAGCCCGATGCCGACGCCTTTGAGCAGGTCGAGTGCGACGACTGCGGCGAGGGTGGCGGCGAAGGGGATGAACTGGTACAGCCCTTTATGCCAGAAATGCAGGAGGGTGGCGGGTTTTGCCAGTTTGTAGCCCACCAGCAGCAAGACGGCGGCGAGGGTGGACAGGGGTATCATGTTGAGGATAAAGGGAATCGCCAAAACGCACACCAGCAACAGGACGCCGTGGATAACGGCAGACAGTTTGTGCGTCGCGCCTGCATTGGCGTTGGCGGACGAGCGCACGACGACGGAGGTGATGGGCAGGCCGCCGATGAGCGAGCTGACGATGTTGCCTGCGCCCTGCGCGCGCAATTCGCGGTTGGTGTCGGTGATGCGGCGGCGGGTGTCGAGGCGGTCGGCGGCTTCGATGCAGAGCAGGGTTTCAATCGAGGCGACGATGGCGATGGTGATGCCGGTCGTCCAGACGTAGCTGTTGCCGAAACCTGAAAAGTTGGGCAGCGTGAGCATAGCTGCGGCTTCGCGCCATGTGTCGGGGACGGGCAGTTGGACGAGTTGTCCGGCGGGAATGGCAAGGCTGCTGCCGCTGGCGATGAACCATTGGTTCATCAGTATCCCCGCACCCACGGCAACCAGCGCGACGGGCAGGGCTTTGATGTTTTTCAGCGCGGGGATTTTGTCCCATACGATTAGGATCGCCATCGACACGCCCGCTACCAAAAGGGAGCCTGTGTGGATGTCGGCGAACAGGGCGGCGGGGTCGGCGAGGCTGCCGCTGCTGCCCAAGGCAAACGGAATCTGTTTCATGATGATAATCACGCCGATGCCCGCCAACATGCCTTCGATAACGGACACGGGGATGTATTCGGCAAGGCTGCCGGCGCGGATGAAGCCGAGCAAAAGCTGGATGACGCCGGCGATTAAGCCCGCGCACAGAAACAACTCAAACGAACCGAGTTCGGTAATCGCGGCAAGGATAATCGCCGCCAAGCCTGCGGCGGGGCCGGAAACGCTGATGTGCGAAGTGCTGAGGGAACCGATAACGATGCCGCCGACGATGCCCGCCAACACGCCGGACAACGGCGGCGCGCCGGATGCGAGCGCAATGCCGAGGCACAACGGCAGGGCGACGAGGAAGACGACCAGCCCGGAAGCGAAATTGGACTTAAACAGGCTGCCCAAAGGCTGTTTTTTCTGCTGGGGTTTCATGGTGAGGAGTACTCCTGATGTGTGTATGTTTTTGTATTTGATGGGATTGGGGCAAATCAAGGTCGTCTGAAAAGTCAGGATGCTTGTCCAAGCTGCATTTTCAGACGACCTCCGAGCCATCACCCCGCTTTCTTACGCGCGTTAACCACCCATTCGGAATCGGTAAGGTCGTAAATTTTCTGGATGTCGGCGAGGATGTTTTTGAAATCGATGTTCAAATCGATGAGGCGGCCGGTACGCAGGTCGAAGACCCAGCCGTGCACGATCGGATAGCCGTCGAGCAGGTAACGTTCCTGCACGCACGCCATTTTGATGACGTTGAGGCACTGTTCCTGCACGTTCAATTCGACCAGGCGGTCGTAGCGCAGATGTTCGTCTTCGATTGCGTCCAGTTCTTCCTGATGCAGGCGGTACACGTCGCGGATGTTGCTCAACCACGGATTCATCGTGCCAAAATCTTCGGGCAGCATCGCCGCTTTGATGCCGCCGCAGTTGTAGTGGCCGCAGATGATGATGTGTTTGACTTTCAGATGCGAGACGGCGTATTCGATGGCAGAGGCGGCATTCATGTCCAAACCGTGAACAAGGTTGGCGACGTTGCGGTGCACGAACACGTCGCCCGGCTCAAACCCCATCAGCTCTTCCGCCGCGACGCGGCTGTCGGAGCAGCCGATGTAGAGGTATTCGGGATTTTGTCCGTCGGCGAGGTCTTTGAAGTAATCAGGATATTGCTGCCTCTTTGTTTCCTGCCATTTGCGGTTGTTCTCAAAAATGACTTCGTATGATTGGCTCATGCGGCTTCCTTTCTGCTTGATGTGTCGTCTGTTTTTTTGTTACCACACCCTGTTGCGGATGCGGCCTCTGTAAGGGTTGCGCATTCTAGGAAGGCAAAATTAGAGAAAAATTAGCCATAAAATGCCGTATAAATATGTAAATACGGCATTTTCAGGCAAAGGGTCGTCTGAAAACCCTTTTTCAACCCAACCAAACAAAAAAGGAGAAACCGCCGTTTCTCCCTATCTTTCAAAAAATTAAACCGCTCTCATCCACACGCCGCTACCCCGCTCGAAAAACCCCTACTGTCTGCCATTTCCCCGCAATTTTCAGACGACCTCCTTACCAATCCTTACACTTTACGGCATAATGGCGGACTGTTTTTCCGAGGAGAATTCCATGTCCGTCAAAACCCCGTCGCTTTTCGGCGGCGCCATGATTATCGCCGGTACGGTCATCGGCGCAGGCATGCTTGCCAACCCGACCGCCACCTCCGGCGTCTGGTTCACAGGCTCGCTGATTGTGTTGCTTTACACTTGGTTTTCCATGCTTTCCAGCGGTCTGATGATCCTTGAAGTCAACACCCACTATCCGCACGGCGCCAGCTTCGACACCATGGTCAAAGACCTGCTCGGCCCAACTTGGAACGCCATCAACGGCATTGCTGTCGCCTTCGTTTTATATTTACTTACCTACGCCTACATCTTCGTCGGCGGCGACTTGACCGCCAAAGGGCTGGGCAGCGCGGTGGGAAGCGACGTTTCGCTTACCGTCGGGCAACTCGTTTTCTTCGGCATCCTCGCATTCTGCGTGTGGGCGTCGGCACGGCTGGTCGACCGCTTCACCAGCGTCCTCATCGGCGGCATGGTGCTGACCTTCATTTGGGCGACCGGCGGGCTGATTGCCGATGCCAAACTGCCCGTCCTCTTCGACACCCAAGCCCCCGCAGGCACGAGCTACTGGATTTACATCTCCGCCGCCCTGCCCGTCTGCCTCGCCTCCTTCGGCTTCCACGGCAACGTCTCCAGCCTGCTCAAATACTTTAAAGGCGATGCGCCCAAAGTCGCCAAATCCATTTGGGCAGGTACGCTGGTCGCGCTCGTGATTTACGTCCTGTGGCAAGTCGCCATCCAAGGCAACCTGCCGCGCAACGAATTCGCCCCCGTCATCGCCGCCGAAGGGCAAGTCTCCGTCCTCATCGAAACCCTGTCCAAGTTCGCCCAAACCGGCAGCATGGACAAAGTGTTGACCCTCTTCTCCTACATGGCGATTGCCACTTCCTTCCTCGGCGTAACGCTCGGTCTCTTTGACTACATCGCCGACATCTTCAAATGGAACGACAGCGTGTCCGGCCGCACCAAAACCGCCGCCCTTACCTTCCTGCCGCCCCTGATTTTCTGTCTGTTGTATCCAACAGGCTTCGTTACCGCCATCGGCTACGTCGGTCTGGCGGCAACCATTTGGACCGGCATCATCCCCGCCATGCTGCTCTACCGTTCGCGCCAAAAATTCGGCGCAGGCAAAAACTACAAGGTTTACGGCGGATTCGGGCTGATGGTCTGGGTTTTCCTCTTCGGCGTCATCAACATCGCCGCGCAGGTATTGAGCCAGCTCGAACTCGTCCCCGTGTTCAAAGGCTGACAAGCAAATCGACACCCCGGAGGTCGTCTGAAAACAGATTTCAGACGACCTCTCCCGTTTTCCGTTACAATAAACACCCTCCGAATCACAGCACACGACCGTCCATGTACGACAACATCCGCTTCCACCTAGACGAAGAATATCCCGAAGGCCTGCCGTCCGAAAACGCCGCCACGCATATCGGCATGTACTGGATATGGGCGGCGCAGGCAGGGCTGGCGAATCCCGTTTGGCAAACCGCCCCCGAAAGCGCGGAAGATTTCGCCAACATGCTCAAAGGCAGAACCAGCGGCCGCCGCTTCCTGCTCAAACACATGGACGGCGCGCTCACACCCGACGACTTCACCGAACAAGGGCGGCAATTCACCTCCTATTACTACGACGATGAAGAAGACGGCTACGGCGCATTTTTAGAAGACTACGTCCGCACCCTCGACACCCCGTCGCTCGGCGGCTTCTACCACGTCCCCAACACCCCCGAAATCTACAAACGCCTCAAACCCGTCTTTCAGGCAGCGTTTGAGCAATGGAAAAACCATTTGGAATCCCCTGTCGGAGAGCAACCGTGAAACTCATCATCCTCGACCGCGACGGCGTCATCAACCAAGACCGCGACGACTTCGTCAAATCCGCCGACGAATGGATACCCATCGAAGGCAGCATGGACGCCATCGCCTTCCTGACGCAGGCAGGCTACAACATCGCCGTCGCCACCAACCAATCCGGCATCGGCCGCAAATACTTCACC
>CALDNV010000133.1:0-9753 GCA_937914605.1 uncultured Neisseria sp. | reverse complement strand
GTACTGTCTGCGGCTTCGTCGCCTTGTCCTGATTTAAAGTTAATCCACTATATAATGGGTTTCAACAATACGTTAACTATAAAAAGTCGTCTGAACTAAGAAAAGCTTTTTTTCAGACGACCTTTCGAATGACTCTCGGGATGCGTTATCAATAAAGTGAAAGTTTAACAAAGGCCGTCTGAACAACATAATAATTTCAGACGACCTATTCTCTTCCCATTATTCAAATAAAACGTCTATTCCGTCTTCGCCCAACTCCAATTTTGCATGTTCAGGCATATGCCCTGCGGTTTGCTGCCATTGCAAAAAGCTTTGCGCGATGGCAGGCATGACTTGGCGGTTGAGCAAATGGTCGATATTGCGTGCGCCGCTGTCGCCGGTAGTGCAAGAATCAGCCAGAAGCGCTGCAAAATCTTCGCTGTAACTGAGGCGTGTTTGATGTGCTTCGTACAGTCTGCCAGCAATTTTGTCCAGCTTCAGTCTGACGATTTGAGCCAATGCCTCTTTTTCCAACGGACGATAAGGAACAACCTGCATACGCGCCAACAGAGCGGCTTGGAAATGGTCTGTCAGTATCGGACGAATCGCTTCTGCCAACTCTTCCAGACTGAATTCAGGCGTTTCATCGGTTTCAATAGGGTCGTCTGAAACGCCGGCGTTTTCAGACGAGCCATCCGGCATTTGTGCAGAAAGTTCGACTTCAGTGTCCACAATCTGCTCTTGCGCGTTTTGCTCTTTACCCTCTTCTGCAACAGCTTCTTCTGTTTCTTCAGGCTCTTGCGGTTGCAGCAATTGGGTCAATTCGTTCGCACCCAGGTTTGACGTCATCAGGATAACGGTATTTTTGAAATCGATTTCCCGACCTTCGCCGTCACGCATCATGCCTTTGTCGAAGACTTGGTAGAAGAGATTGAGAATGTCTTTATGGGCTTTCTCGACTTCGTCCAATAATACGACGCTGTAAGGTTTTTGACGTACTGCTTCGGTCAAAACGCCGCCTTCGCCATAACCGACATAACCCGGAGGCGAGCCTTTGAGTTGGGAAACGGTATGCGCTTCGCGGTATTCGGACAGGTTGATGGTAATCAGCGATTTTTCGCCGCCGAACAGCGCATCTGCCAAAGCCAGCGCCGTTTCTGTTTTACCTACGCCGGACGGACCGCTCAACAGAAATACGCCCAATGGGGAATCGTTGGTTTTTAAACCAGCTTTAGCGGCTCTCAAACTTTGCGCGATAGCATGAATGGCTTCACTTTGCCCAACCACGCGTTTCTCAAGCAGGCTTTCCAGTTGCAGCAGGTTTGCCAGTTCGTCTTTGAGAACGCTGCCTGCGGGGACGCCCGTCCAATCGGCAATAATATCGGCGATTACGGTCTCATCAACGCTGGTGAAAATCAACGGTTTGCCCGCGACAACGGCATCAAGCTGTTGCTGTTTCTCGGTCAGACTGTGTTGCGCGGCTTGTCGCTCTTCAGAAGTCAATTCTGTATTCTTGGCAGCTTCCATCAAGGATTGGATTTCATCCGCCAATTGTTTTTCTTCCTGATATCGGCGGTTCATTTCTTCGCGCTCTTCATTCAATTGGGCAATCTCTTGCTCAACTTGTCGAATGTTATCTTGCTGCGAAGCATTCAGACGACCTAATTGCTTGTCGGCATCCAATGCCTCCAGCTCGCGTTGCAGTGAAGAAATTTGGGCATCCATCAAACCGAAAATATGAGGCACGGTATCCAAACTCATGCGGACGCGTGCGGCTGCCGTATCCAACAAATCTACGGCTTTGTCCGGCAGTTGGCGGCCGGTAATATATTTTCGGGAAAGTTGTACGGCTGCGATGACGGCGGAGTCCTGAATATGGACTTTATGGTAGGCGGCATAACGTTGCTTCAAACCGCGGAGCATGGTGAACGCAGCCTCATCATCGGGTTCGTCAACTTTGACCATTTGGAAACGGCGTTCCAACGCGGCGTCTTTTTCAAAGTATTGTTTGTATTCGCTCCAGGTTGTCGCTGCGATGGTACGCAATTCACCCCGCGCCAAAGCCGGTTTTAAGAGGTTGGCTGCATCCGCGCCGCCTGCACTGTTTCCTGCACCGATTAACGTATGCGCTTCGTCGATGAATAATAAAACGGGTTCTTCAGAATTCTGAACAGCCTCGATAACATTGCGCAGGCGTTGTTCAAATTCGCCCTTCACCCCCGCACCCGCTTGCAGAAGACCTAAGTCCAACACCAATACTTGGGTGTTTTCCAATATCTTAGGCACCTCGCCTGAAGCGATTTTCAATGCCAGACCTTCTACCAATGCAGTTTTACCGACACCCGGTTCGCCAACCAAAATAGGGTTGTTCTTACGGCGACGCGATAAAATATCCATCATTTGACGGATTTCAGTTTCACGTCCAAATACAGGGTCAATACCGCCCTGAGCGGCTTTTTCAGTCAAATTGACGGTAAAACGTGCAAGCGCATCGTTTTGTCCTGCTGTAGCGGTTTGTTGGGGTTTAGATTCCGCTGAAACTGTATGCTGACCTTCTTCTGAAGCCGGCTGCGCAAATGTATTATTCTCACCTTCGATAGAAACTTCGTCCAACCAAGTTTTCAGACGACCTATCTGTGTTTCAGTCAGGCTTAATAAGGGCCATGCTTCCTGCGTCATCAGACGGTAAGGAGATTTCAGCAATGCCTGATATAGGAAAACCGAACGGATTTCAGATGCACCTTCGTCACTTGCCAACAACCATGCATCCGACAATAAACTAATCAATGATTTAGACAAAGAAGGATTACCACGAACATTGCGTGGAAGTTTGTCCATCGTACTCAACAAAGGATTCCAAATATTTTCTAAATCAATTTCGTAACGCCTCAATAAGGCATTAACGTCTCCATCCCCTAGTTCGAGCAATTTGATAAATAAATGGTCAACCGTAATTTCGGCATGACCTCGTGTTTGACATAAGCCGGCTGCAGCTTCCATCGCCTGCTGACAATGCGTGTTCAGACGACGTAATAATAATGCTTGATCATGTGCAGACATTTGATATCCCTGATGTAAAAATGTGTTATAAAAAAGTGCTACCTTTATCAGGCAGCACTTTATGTGGATTATTAAGCGCGGCTTTCGTTCCAGCTGTCGGAATGAATGATGTTTCCGTCTTTATAAGTCCAAGTGATTTTTTCGTAACGCAATTCAACGCGTTCCAAGTGATTGTAACGTTCGCGAGCAGGATCTTTGATGTTGTGCATTACAGGACCTACTGCTACAACTTTAACGTTGTCCAGTTTGGTATTGAAATACTCTTTCTCTTGACCAGAAGCGTCAATTTGGTACCACTTGATTTCTACTTCTTTCAAAGTTTGACCAGTTGTTACTGCTTTGTACAGGTATGGTGAAGAAGCATCGTATTCTTTGAACAATACGATAGGTTCGTGAACGCGAGTACCTGTCAGTTTGCCAGTATTGGCATCCGTAGGAATACGGACATTGTGCAGAAACTCAACGATTTCAACGCTGTCTTCGCGACCATTGACGTCAACAGAACCTTTAATAACGGAACCGCCGTCGTCTTTCAACCACATATAAGCAGGAATTGCCATATTTTTACTCCTTAGTTTTATTGAAAACGCCTTAAGTTGTGAGGCTTAAAGCAACTTGTGCTGCATTAAATTTACTGTTTTACAGCCGGAATCAGTATGATCTCAACCCTACGGTTTTTGGCCTTACCTTCTTCCGTCTGATTATCTGCAATAGGCTTGGTATCACCCAATCCTTTAACCTCAAACCGACTCTCCGGAACATTAGAAGAGATAACCAACCAATCTTTGACCGATTGAGCACGCTTTTCTGATAATTGCTGATTAGAAACAGGATTTCCAACATTATCAGTATGTCCTTCAACTAAAATTCGTGTATCAGGATGTGACTCGATTGCTTTTAATGCACCAATCAATGCTTTATTGGCATTATTTTTTAGTTCAAACTGACCTGTTTCAAACAAAGCCAAGCTGTCTAAAGTAATAACTACAGGTTTCACAGGTTCCGGTTTTATCGGTTTTGGAGGTGGAGGATCTTTCGGCATTAAGGCTTTTAACTTTGGAATATATAAATCCGCACGATATAACCCTAATCCTAAATGTGCTGGTACACCCTCATCACGGTATTTCTCAAGCAATTGCAAATCCTGCTTTAGCAATACCAAATGTTGTTGCCGCTCATTTGAATTTGCCTCAGACCAAACATTTTCTATATGCCGGCTGATTTGTTCTATTAAACGGCTATTGTTTTTCATAGAGAAAAACGAAGCAGATAAAAAACCTAATGCACAAACAGATAATACTTTAAAAAGTATATCAATAGCATGATTTTTATGATAAACGGTATATTTATCTGACAATTCGGTATGAATATATTGAAATTGATTACCTTGATAATTATTAAAAGAATGGATTAACCCTTGTGTATTCTTAGAAATATAAGTTGCCCATACTGATTTGGCTTGGCAGTCTCCATCGTCAACTACGCTTAAGCTGCGTACATCGACATATTCCCACCCCCCGTCTGTACGATTCAACAATTGCTCCTCGACGCAATTGAGTGCCTCGATCAGCCATATATATTGACAGCCGTTTGATTGTTTATTTTGCTGTAAAAACTCAATAGACAGACTTTCTTTAAAATCAGTAAAAAACTGATTAATATTTAATACATTCCATCTGCCCTGTGTTTTTAAGGCAAAAAATAGCTCTCTTTTATCTGAAGACTCTTTGAAAAGAAAGGGGGCACGAATAACAAAACTTACAGGTATAGATATACCCATTTTTTTTTGCAAAAACAATATATTGCGCAACCACCCCCGCATAACCATAGATACATCGGCATTTATGGCGGGAGACAACACCAGCTCTATGCTGAGTGAGATTTGTTTACGGGCTATATTCTGAAGCAGATTCCAAACTACAGTGTATAAATGTTCTGGATTAAAAATATTTATATATACTGTGTCATCATACCTCTCGACTAAATTCGACATCTTCACTGCAGAATCAGGCATACGCAAAACGTAACGCCCAGTAAATCCCGTATTATTTAATTCTGTCGCAATTTGCTGCCAAACTTCTGAACCAATACTGATATTTTCCTTGTCCTTACGCTGCCTGATTAACCAAGCACAAAATATAGCAACAATTGACAAAGCTAGAATACCGCCTTTCAGCATCCAACTAGCTTGCCAATATATTGCCAATACATAAAACAGTATAAGCTCAACTACTATAAAAATAATGAAAGACGAGAGCTTTTGATAAGTCATTATGAAATTACTCTAAATTTATAATGCTTGAGTTTGTTCAGCCAAAGCATCCAGATAGTATCCAAATGCAAAATAAGCTACTACTGCAATAACAGAACAACAGATAAATACCCATATCGGACTAATCGTCAGCAAACTTTTAAGAGGCATGCTTTTACGATCGACATAGAATATTTGCCCATCTTGAGTTACCGCATTGCTAGGCAACCCGGCAACCATTTTTTTCAAGCTATTTTGTGAATTTTGAAGAGCCATTTCATCTAAAATATAACGTCCCTTGAAGCCTAAATTGATTACACTCAAATATGCCTCGGCGATCAACGAATTGGCACTGCCTGTTTTGCATAGCTTTTCAATTTTGTCGCACAATACATCGCCTGCATTGTATGATTGGAAGAAATGTACTTGCATGGGATTCATTTCCCACACTTCTCGATCACTTCCTTGCAGATTCTGCAGTGCAACCTCATCCAAAAGCGCACACTGCGCATAAGAAATCTCTTCAATCTCCTCTGCACTACGACCAGAGCTTGCTAAATTCTTTCTTAAATTCTCTACCAAAGTTTTGCCATACTCATACCATGTTGAGGCATGCTCGGGGCTAAAACCTGCCGATAATGCGGATACGGTCAAAGCAGTATCTCTTAATTCACTTCGAATCAATGGATTATGGTTCATATTAAATACTCACTACTGCAAATAAGCTTAAATGTAAATTGGGTATAGACGTTGGAACGTAAATACTACATACCTGCGATTGCATCATTCTTGAAAATGCCACATGCCGTTTGTCTAATCTGAAGTAAACATTATCCATTCGGAACGGCAAACCAGGAGGGGTTTGATTCAACAACTGCAAAGGCACTCCCATTACTGCCGTATTGATAACGCGTTCCACGTCTTCAGGCGCACCAATTTTGCTAACCAATGGCAATTGCTTCTGTAATTCAGCAAAAACAACGGAATCAGAATGTGCCGAGATATAAAACTCCGCATTATCATCAATTCTGCTGTCAAATATCTGAGCACGCCAATGTGTAGATTTTGTATGTTCTAACGACAATTCGATGACAGGCGATGGAATGACTTCATCTAACAGACTGCGGATTTTCAACTCCAAACGGTTGAAGGTTCCAAACAGATCAAAATGATCATATGGTTCCATCTCATTAACTGATTCACTCACCCTGAATGTGTACAACATACCAAGCAGACGCACTAAGAGTTTATAAAGCTCCTCAGGATGTTGCTGCGGGTAATCATTCAAATGTTTCAATTCAGGATAAATCGTATTTAATCCGTGCAAGAACCAGAACAAGGTCGAGTCAGACACAGAAAAATCGACCGTATTTTCACTACGCGCCCGGCGGCGGGCAGATAAGTTATCTATACGGGACAACACCAGCAAAGTGATTCTATTCAGACATGAAAGTAAAACTTCCGAACCTGTAATCGACAATAATGGAGGGATGTAGTCTTTAGACCAAATCAATGCCCCATTCTCGTTTTTTTCCACTACGCCGATGGGGCATGTAATGTAATCGTCATTATCCTCGAAATCAAAACGAATTTGTAAATTTAATTGCTCAACGGCAAGTTCTGCCTCCTCAGCGGAAAATAAATCCTCAACTTGCTCGAACTTTTTCACAAACCGTCTGGGAGTATTTCCAGCCCCGTTTTCATCCACCAAATTCGGTACATGCGCTTGATAAACCGGGAGAGCCAGCAACACTGTATTTCTTGCTCTCATAGGCAGGCTATTAATATCACGAACTTCAACAGAGCCACTGCCCGACTGCAAGTCGATTAGAGTTCCGTCAGGCAGGCAGGCCTGAAGCTCATTCAATTTAATTTTTCCTAATTCAAGCGTCTGCTGGTCGAACTCACAACGAAAACATCCCCACCTGAATTCACCCATCAATTTTATTACTGTTGCATAAATGTAACTATTAAAAACGTTTTGTTGTTGGAAGTGCTGAGGAGAGAGCAAGACACCCTCTTCCCATAATGGTTTATGAAATTTCACTGTTTATACCTTTTAAATACCTTTTGTCAGATAAATTTTGAATGCAATAGACAACAGTATACCTAACATTTATACTATTTAGATAGAAATATATCCAAATTTAGTATTTATATTTCATTTGAAACGAAAGATTTTCCCTTCAACACATAACAGAGAATAGGATTAGCCGTGAGCAAAAGTTTCCAAAACGAAGTTCCACCTTCACGTATCAATATCAAACTAGACCTCCATACCGGAGGCGCACAGAAAAAAGTCGAGCTTCCGCTCAAACTTTTAGTCACCGGTGATTACAGCAATGGTCAAGACAAACGCGACCTTGCCGAAAAAGAAAAAGTCAATATCAACAAAAACAACTTTGATTCCGTATTGTCCGACTTTAATCCTAAAGCCAACCTGACTGTGAAAAACACCCTCTCCCCTGCCGGCGGCGAGATGAACATCAATTTGAATTTCAAATCTATGCGGGATTTCCATCCGGAACAAATTGCACAAAATGTTCCCGAGCTGCGCGCTTTATTGGCTATGCGCAACCTGCTCCGTGACTTGAAATCCAACCTATTGGACGATTCGGCATTCCGTCGCGAACTGGAAACCATCTTGCGTGACGAAAATCTGTCTGCCGAACTGCGCGACCGCCTCGAAAAAATTGCACCTGTTAACAAATAAAACATAAGGTCGTCTGAAAACACCCGTAAGGATTTAAAATATGCAAAAACGCCAAGAAGCCCAAACAACCGTTATAGAACAAGAAAACACAGCCAGCGTTTATGAAGCGCTGTGTCAAAAAATCAACTTAAACGCCGTCGACTCCGTCATCGACATCGAACAGTTCCAAAGTGCCGAAAAAATGTCCGAAGCCTCTGCGGATGAACGCATCGCAGCAGCGGTCAGCGTATTTTTAAAGATGATTCAGGACTCATCTCAAAAAGTAGAACGCCTCGACAAAAGCCTGTTGGACTACCACATCGCACGCATTGACGAACAGCTCAGCCGCCAATTAGATGAAATCCTCCATAACGAAGAATTCCAAAAAATCGAATCTGCATGGCGCGGTCTGAAATTCTTGGTTGACCGTACAGACTTCCGTCACAATGTTAAAATTGAAATCCTCGACGTCTCCAAAGAAGACTTGATTCAAGACTTTGAAGACGCACCCGAAATCGTCCAAAGCGGACTGTATCGCCACACTTATAGCAACGAATACGACACCCCGGGCGGCGAACCTATCGGCGCAGTCATCTCCAACTACGAATTTGACCGCAGCCCGCAAGACATGGCTTTACTGCGCAATATTTCACGCGTCTCCGCCTCTGCACACATGCCATTCATCGGCTCTGTCGGCCCATCTTTCTTCGGTAAAGAAAGCATGGAAGAAGTCGCCGGCATTCAGGACTTGGCGAACTATATGGACCGTGCCGAATACATCAAATGGAAAAGCTTCCGCGAAACCGATGATGCGCGCTATATCGGCTTGACCCTGCCCCGCTTCCTTGCCCGTCTGCCTTACGGTAGCGATACAGTTCCTGTACGCAGCTTCAATTACGAAGAACAAGTTAAGGGCACCGAACACGATCGTTACTTATGGGCAAACGCATCCTTTGCCTTCGCTGCCAACATGGTTCGCAGCTTCATCAACAACGGCTGGTGCGTTCAAATCCGCGGACCACAAGCCGGCGGTCTGATAGAAGACTTGCCTATCCATATGTATGATTTGGGTACCGGCAATCAAGTAAAAATCCCTACCGAAGTCCTGATTCCCGAAACCCGCGAATTTGAATTTGCCAATTTGGGCTTCGTACCGCTGTCTTTCTATAAAAACCGCGATTACGCCTGCTTCTTCTCGGCCAACTCAGCGCAAAAACCTGCACTCTACGAAACCAAAGAAGCGACGGCAAACAGCCGCATCAATGCCCGCTTGCCTTACGTTTTCCTGCTTTCCCGTCTGGCTCACTATCTCAAACTGATCCAACGCGAAAACATCGGTACAACCAAAGACCGCCGTATGCTCGAATTGGAATTGAACACTTGGATCAATACCCTAGTTACTGAAATGACAGATCCAAGCGACGAGTTGCAGGCAACACATCCTCTGCGTGAAGCCAAAGTCTTGGTTGAAGACATCGAAGACAACCCCGGCTTCTTCAAAGTCCGTCTGTTTGCCCGTCCTCACTTCCAAATCGAAGGCTTGGATGTAAATCTGTCCTTGGTATCTCAAATGCCGAAAGAGAAAAAATAAACCCTTGAATAATGGTATCGCATGATTTGTCTTCCATATATTCATGCCATGAATCCTTAAGACAGCAGACTCTTAGTTGTTTGCTGCCGAAGACAATCTAAAATGATGCTGGACTCAAGCGGTCGTTCTATAGTGGATTAACTTTAAATCAGGACAAGGCGACGAAGCCGCAGACAGTAC
>CALDNV010000132.1:0-4197 GCA_937914605.1 uncultured Neisseria sp. | reverse complement strand
GAGCAACGACAAATACTACGAATACGGCAAAACCAGAATGTTTGTCGAATTCAGCAAAACGTTCTGACGGTTTGCTTTGAGCGATAAAAAAGGTCGTCTGAAAACCTTGTTTCTAGGTTTTCAGACGACCTTTCGTTTAGTCCGACAGGAAATGCGGATTACAGGCTGTAATACATTTCAAATTCCAACGGGTGCGGCGCCATGCGGATGCGGCGTACGTCTTCTTCTTTGAAGGCGATGTAGCTGTCGATCCAGTCTTTGCTGAACACGCCGCCGCGCAGCAGGAATTCGTGGTCGGCTTTGAGGGCGGCGAGGGCTTCTTCCAAAGAGGCGCAGACGGTTGGGACGAGTGCGTCTTCTTCCGGCGGCAGGTCGTAGAGGTTTTTATCGGCAGGGTCGCCCGGGTGGATTTTGTTTTGAATGCCGTCCAAACCCGCCATCAGCAGGGCGGCGAACGCCAAGTATGGGTTGGCGGTCGGGTCGGGGAAACGCGCTTCGATGCGGCGTGCCTTGCTGCTGTTCACGGACGGGATGCGGATGGACGCGGAACGGTTTTTGGCAGAGTAGGCGAGCTTGGTCGGTGCTTCGAAGTGCGGCACGAGGCGTTTGTAAGAGTTGGTGGACGGATTGGTAATCGCGTTCAGGGCTTTGGCGTGTTTGATGATGCCGCCGATGTAGTAGAGCGCGGTGTCGCTCAAGCCGGCATAGCCGTCGCCTGCGAACAGGTTTTGACCGTCTTTCCAAATGGATTGGTGGACGTGCATACCGCTGCCGTTGTCGCCCATGATGGGTTTGGGCATGAAGGTGGCGGTTTTGCCGAAGTTGTGGGCGACGTTTTGGATGACGTATTTCATGTCTTGGGTTTGGTCCGCGCGTTTGACCAAGGTGGCGAAGCGCGTGCCGATTTCCATTTGGCTGCCGGTGCCGACTTCGGCGTGGTGGACTTCGACTTCGATGCCGAGTTCTTCCAAGATGTTCACCATGGCGGAGCGCAGGTCTTGTCCGGCGTCAATCGGGGCGACGGGGGCGTAGCCGCCTTTGACGGCGGGGCGGTGGCCGGTGTTTTGACCGTCCATGTGCAGGCCGCTTGCCCATGCGCCGCTTTCGGACGTGATTTCGTAACGGGTTTTGTGCATATCGGTTTCAAACTCTACGCCGTCGAAGACGAAGAATTCGGGTTCGGGGCCGAAGTAGGCGGTGTCGCCGATGCCGGAGGATTTGAGGTAGGCTTCGGCGCGGCGGGCGATGGAGCGCGGGTCGCGGTCGTAGCCTTGACCGTCGGCGGGGTCGATGACGTCGCAGGTGAGGACAACGGTGGTGTCGTCGAAGAAGGGGTCGATGAAGGCAGTCGCGGGGTCGGGGCGCAACTGCATGTCGGATGCCTGAATGCCTTTCCAGCCGCCGATGGACGAGCCGTCAAACGCCTGACCGTTTTCAAACCACTCTTCGGGGTCGTCGAGGACGATGCGGGCGGGGACGGTGAAGTGGTGCTGCTTGCCTTTGGTATCGGTAAAGCGCAAATCTACGAAGCGGGCTTCGCTTTCTTCAAACAGTTTTACTGCGTCTTTGATAGACATTTTCGGCTCCTAAATGGGAAGTAACGGATACGGAATCTCGCGGAAAATCTGCTGCATTTTATCACGCCGAAGGTCGTCTGAAACCGCAAATCCGTTAAATTTCTGACTTGCGGAATATAGTTTCAGACGACCTGATTGTCAACAATCTGATGCGTATTTGGATTTATTGGAAAACAGCGGTATGAGGCGGCAAAGGCGGTTATAATGGGCGGTCTTTGCATTTGTCCTGCCGGATAGGATTTTTATGAACACTGTTCCCCGTTATGCCGTTTTCGGCAACCCCGTCGCGCACAGCAAATCGCCGCAGATTCATCAACAATTTGCCTTGCAGGAAGGCGTCGAAATCGAATATGAGCGTATTTGCGCCGACATCGGCGGTTTCGCGCAGGCGGTTGAAGCGTTTTTTGCCGACGGCGGACGCGGGGCGAATGTTACCGTACCGTTCAAGCAGGAAGCGTTTGCCTTGTCGGACGAACATTCCGAACGCGCGTTGGCGGCGGGTGCGGTCAATACGCTGATTTTGCTGGAAAACGGTAAAATACGCGGCGACAATACCGACGGAATCGGACTGACGGACGATATTTCAAAGAGGCTGGGCGTGGAACTGTCGGGTAAAACCGTCTTGCTGCTCGGCGCGGGCGGCGCGGTGCGCGGCGTGATTCCCGTATTGAAGGAGTACCGTCCCGCGCGCATCGTCATCGCCAACCGAACCCACGCCAAAGCGGCGGAAATGGCGGCGCATTTCGATATTGATGCCGTACCTTTGGAAGAACTGGAAGGCGGCTTCGACATCATCATCAACGGTACATCCGGCGGCTTAAGCGGACAGCTTCCCGCCGTATCGCCGAAAATCTTTGAACATTGCACCTTGGCTTACGATATGGTTTACGGCGAAGCGGCAGAGCCGTTTTTAGCGTTCGCCCGCCAATCAGGCGCAAAACAAACCGCCGACGGATTGGGCATGCTGGTCGGGCAGGCGGCAGCTTCCTACCGGCTTTGGCGCGGCTTTGCGCCCGATGTCCTGCCCGTCGTCCAATATATGAGAGAGTTATAAAATGTTCCGCATTATCAAATGGCTGATTGCCCTGCCTTTGGGCGCATTTATCTTTTTCAACGCTTATGTGTACGGCAACATCATCACTTACCGCGCCGTCGCGCCGAACAAAACCGCCTTCATGGCGATGCGGATGCGGCAGTTTCAAAGCGAAGGCAAAGATGTCGCGCTCGATTACCGCTGGGTGCCTTACGACCGCATTTCGGTCAACCTGAAAAAAGCCCTGATTGCCTCCGAAGACGCCAAATTTGCCGAACACGGCGGCTTCGACTGGGGCGGCATCCAATACGCCATCAAGCGCAACAAACAAAGCGGCGAAGTCAAAGCAGGCGGCTCGACCATCAGCCAACAGCTTGCCAAAAACCTGTTTCTGAACGAAAGCCGCAGCTATATCCGCAAAGGCGAAGAAGCCGCGATTACCGCGATGATGGAAGCCGTTACCGACAAAGACCGCATTTTCGAGCTGTATCTGAACGCCATCGAATGGCACTACGGCGTATTCGGCGCAGAAGCCGCGTCCCAGTATTTCTATAAAAGACCCGCCGCCAACCTGACCAAACAGCAGGCCGCCAAACTCGCCGCCCGCGTCCCCGCGCCGCTGTTTTACGCCGACAACCCCAAAAGCAAACGCCTGCGCAACAAAACCAACATCATCCTGCGCCGCATGGGTTCGGCGGAGCTGCCTGAAAGCGATATGGATTGAGGTCGTCTGAAAATCAGGTGAAGGGGTTTTCAGACGACCTGTCGGGTGGTTTGAATCAGGAGCGATGGTAGGTTGACTTATATACAAAACAAAGGAATGGAAATGAAACCAATAAAACCCTTATTCTTGTCTTTATTGCTTCTGACTGCCTGCGGAACGAATACGCCGCCTGCCGCGAAATCCGAAGTTTCCCTGCAAAAGCAGGAAGAGCAGCTTTTCGGGGCATGGGACTGCGAATTGAAAGCGCAACGCGATATCCATTCGTTTGCGCCGAAATTTATTGAGTTTCAGCAAAAGGACAAACTGCCGGCGCATTTATGGGCAGGCTATATCGAGATTGAGTGGAAAGAAGAAAACCTGAACGACGCAGTTCCCTTACGTTATCGGGAATGGTATAACGGCTTCTGGCGCATTAAAGACGACAGGCATATCGTCATGACTTTTGAAAGCGCAGGCTCGGAACGTTTGTTTGACGTCAAAGACTTAAAAACCACCAAAGGCCGCGAAGCAGACCGTTCTTATATGAAATTCAGTGAACAAATGGCTGCGAAGAAAAGTTTTAAATCCACCGATTACCAAATTCTCGATATCAACCAAACTTCCATGAGCATCACCGACGGCGAATCTTTAATTGCCTGCCGCAAGATAGAGAAGGTTGAAAGCGAATAAGCAGGTATCCGATTTTGAGGTCGTCTGAAAACCATGTGACGGGTTTTCAGACGACCTTTGCGCAACTGTAACCTTGTTTGCCGCATCACATATGTCACTTATCCGCCCAGTTTTTAATACTTTTTCCGTCATTCCCGCCCCCGCCTGCGCGAGGACAGGCTACGGCCTGTCTCTTATACACATCTGACGCTGCC
>CALDNV010000131.1:0-6086 GCA_937914605.1 uncultured Neisseria sp. | reverse complement strand
GTATCACCAAGTCAGCATCAATCTGGTGAAACCCGACATCCAAGGCTACTCCGACCGCGACCCGCTGAAAAACTACACCGTCAAGAATTGGTCGTTTGCACCCAAGAAGTGATTTGATAACATAGACACGTTTTTCAGACGACCTCCCTGTACACTAAATTGAAGAGGTCGTCTGAAACCGCGAAACCCTATTGGAGAATCCCGTTCATGAATACCGTATCGAATTACCTGTCCGCATTGCGCGAAGCCATGAAGGCGCAAGGCTTGGACGCACTCGTCATCCCCTCCGCCGACCCCCATCTTTCCGAATACCTGCCCGCACACTGGCAGGCGCGTCGCGAATTGTCGGGCTTTACCGGCTCGGTCGGCACTTTCGTCGTTACCGCCGATGAAGCGGGCGTTTGGGTGGACAGCCGCTATTGGGAGCAGGCGACCAAACAGCTTGCGGGCAGCGGCATCGAGCTGCAAAAAAGCGGGCAAGTTCCGCCGTACAACGAATGGCTCGCGGCAAACCTGCCCGAAAACGCCGCCGTCGGCATCCCTTCCGATATGGTGTCGCTCACCGGCAAACGCACTTTGGCGCAATCCCTAGCCGCAAAAAACATCCGCATCGAACACCCCGACGACCTGCTTGACCAAGTGTGGACAAGCCGTCCCGCCATCCCCGCCGAAACAGTGTTCATCCACGACCCCGCCTACGTTTCTGAAACCGCCGCCGAAAAACTCGCCCGCGTGCGCGCCGTCATGGCGGAAAAAGGCGCGGATTACCACTTGGTTTCCTCGCTTGACGACATCGCTTGGCTGACCAACCTGCGCGGCAGCGACGTGCCTTTCAACCCCGTTTTCGTATCCTTCCTGCTTATCGGCAAAGACAACGCCGTCCTGTTTACCGACCAAGGTCGTCTGAACGCCGAAGCCGCCGCCGCGCTGCAAACCGCAGGCATCACGATCGAACCTTACGCCCAAGTTGCCGACAAACTCGCGCAAATCGGCGGCACGCTGCTTATCGAGCCGAACAAAACCGCCGTCAGCACCCTCGTGCGCCTGCCCGAAAGCTTGTGCCTGATCGAAGGCATCAACCCGTCCACCTTCTTCAAATCCGTCAAATCCGAAGCCGACATCGCCCACATCCGTGAAGCGATGGAACAAGATGGCGCGGCGTTGTGCGGATTCTTCGCCGAGTTTGAAGACATCATCGACAACGGCGGCAGCCTGACCGAAATCGACGTGGACACCATACTCCACCGCCACCGCAGCGCACGTCCGGGCTTCATTTCATTGAGTTTCGACACCATCGCGGGCTTCAACGCCAACGCCGCCCTGCCGCATTACAGCGCAACGCCCGAAAGCCACAGCACCATCAGCGGCAACGGTCTGCTGCTCATCGACTCCGGCGCGCAATACAAAGGCGGCACGACCGACATCACCCGCGTCGTCCCCGTCGGTACACCGACCGCCGAACAAAAACGCGACAACACCCTCGTTCTCAAAGCCCATATCGCGCTTGCCGAAGCCGTGTTCCCCGAAAACATCCTCTCGCCGATGATAGACGCCATCTGCCGCAAACCCTTGTGGCAGGCGCAATGCGACTACGGTCATGGTACAGGACACGGCGTAGGCTATTTCCTCAACGTCCACGAAGGCCCGCAAGTCATCGCCTGTGCCGCCGTTCCCGGCCCGCAGCACGCCATGAAAAAAGGCATGGTTACCTCCATCGAACCCGGACTCTACCGTCCCGGCAAATGGGGCATCCGCATTGAGAACCTCGCCGCCAACCAAGCTGTTGCCAACCCGCAGGAAACCGAGTTCGGCAGCTTTCTCTACTTCGAAACCCTGACCCTCTGCCCCATCGACACCCGCCTGATGGATACCGCCATGATGACCGACGGCGAAATCGACTGGGTCAACCGCTACCACGCCGAAGTCCGCCGCCGCCTCGAGCCGCTGACCGAAGGCGCGGCAAAAGCATGGCTGATCAAACGCACCGAACCGCTGGCGCGTTAACCGCAAAGGTCGTCTGAAAAAGGCCGTAGCGTGGGCTTTGCCCACGAGAAACACCAGCAAAAAGGTCGTCTGAAACCAAAAATCCGATTTCAGACGACCTCCGAAACAAACCCAAAACGCAGGCTTCCGCCCGCGACTGCCACAATAAAAAACCGTCCGAAATCCTATTCTAAAGTTTTCAGACGACCATAAAACAAAAGCCCGCACACTCCAAAACCAAGGGCCTGACTACAAAGAAGAGAAACCATCCCAAGCGTCCGAACACCCGTTCAGACCGCCTTCCCGTATTCAGGCATATTCCGACCCACCAAGCCCCGAGCAGGTACGATATGCTGAAATTCATCATCCGCCGCATACTTTCCGCCATCCCCACCATGCTGGTACTGATTACCGTCTCATTCTTCCTGATGCGGCTCGCACCCGGCAGCCCCTTCACCGGCGACAAAAACGTACCGCCCGCCGTACTGGCCAACATCGAAGCCAAATATCATCTGAACGACCCGATGTACCTGCAATACTTCAACTATCTCAAACAACTCGCCCACGGCGACCTCGGTCCCTCATTCAAATACAAAGACTACAACGTCAACGAGCTGCTCGCCCAAGCCCTGCCCGTTTCCGTCGAGCTGGGCGTGTACGCCTTCATCATCTCCACCGTCTTGGGCGTACTCATGGGCACCATCGCCGCACTCAGGCGCAACACATGGGCGGACTACACCATCATGACCGCCGCCATGACCGGCATCGTCGTCCCCAGCTTCGTCAAAGCCCCCATCATGATTTTCATCTTCGCCATCACCCTCAAATGGCTGCCCGCCGGCGGCTGGAATGACGGTTCGTTGACCAGCCTCATCCTGCCCGTCGCCGCCCTCTCCATAGGCTATGTCGCAGGCCTCGCCCGCATCACGCGCGGCGCGATGATAGAAGTGTTGAACAGCCCCTACATCCGCACTGCCCGCGCCAAAGGATTATCGATGAACAGCATCGTCCTGCGCCACGCCCTGCGTCCCGCCATGCTGCCTATCCTTTCCTATCTCGTTCCCGCCTTCGTCGGCATCATCACCGGCGCCATCGTCATCGAAAGCGTCTTCGGTCTGCCCGGCATCGGACAACTCTTCGTCAACGGCGCGCTCAACCGCGACTACGGCATGATCTTGGGGCTGACCATCCTCGTCGGCGTACTGACCATCGTCTTCAACGCCATACTCGACATCCTCTACGCCCTGATCGACCCCAAAATCCGCTATTAAAAGCAAAAAAAGGTCGTCTGAAAACCGGTTTTGCCGTTTTCAGACGACCTCCGAACAAAAAACGGAGAACACCATGCTATTCAACAAGAAAAATTCCCGCGCCATAGCAGAAGCCGCCGAACAGGCACAAGTACACGGACGCAGCCTGTGGCAGGACGCATGGCGGCGTTTCAGCAACAACAAAGCCGCCCTGTGCAGCGTCTTCATCCTTGCCGCCATTATCCTCTTCGTTATCGCCGTCCCCTGGGTCAGCGCCTACACCTACGACCACACCGACTGGGACAACATGCAAATCCCGCCCTCCTTCGCCACCCGCCACTACTTCGGCACCGACCTGCTCGGACGCGACCTCCTCACCCGCGCCGCCGCCGGCGGACGCATTTCCCTGCTCATCGGCATCGCAGGCGCACTCGTCGCCGTCGTCATCGGCACGCTCTACGGCGCACTCGCAGGCTTTTTCGGCGGTAAACTCGACTCCGTCATGATGCGCCTGCTCGAAATTCTCAACGCCTTTCCTTTTATGTTTTTCGTCATCCTGTTGACCACCTTCTTCGGGCGCAACCTCTTACTCATCTTCGTCGCCATCGGACTCGTCTCATGGCTTGACGTCGCCCGCATCGTCCGCGGACAAACCCTCAGCCTCAAACACAAAGAATTCGTCGAAGCCGCCCGCATCACAGGCGTATCCCGCCGCCGCATCGTTACCCGCCACATCATCCCCAACGTACTCGGCGTCGTCATGGTTTACGCTTCCCTGCTCGTCCCCGGCATGATCATGTTCGAATCCTTCCTCAGCTTCCTCGGATTGGGCGTACAAGAACCCAAGACCAGTTGGGGTTCGATGCTCCAAGAAGGCGCAGCCTCCATGGAAGCCGCCCCGTGGCAGCTCCTCGTCCCCTGCTTCTTCCTCGTCGCCACCCTCTTCTGCTTCAACTTCATCGGCGATGGCCTGCGCGACGCACTCGACCCCAAAGACCGCTGACACACACAACGAGGACACACCCATGACCACCCCATTACTCACCGTCGAAAACCTCGACATCCGCTTCCAGCTCCACGAAAAAACCGTCCACGCCGTGCGCAACATCAGCTTCCAAGTCGCCAAAGGCGAAACCCTCGCCCTCGTCGGCGAATCCGGTTCCGGCAAATCCGTTACCGCCATGTCTCTCATGCGCCTTTTGCCCGAAAACACCACCCTTTACGGACAAGACTCACGCATCACCTTCGACGGCACATCCATCCTCGACGCAGACGAAAAAACCCTCCGCAGCCTGCGCGGCGGACGTATCAGCTTCATCTTCCAAGAGCCCATGACCTCGCTGAACCCCTTCATGAAAATCGGCACCCAGCTCACAGAAGCCCTGCGCGTCCACAACAAAACCATCACCCGCAAAGCCGCCCGCGAACGCATCCTCGACCTCCTCAACCGCGTCGGCATCCGCGAAGCAGAACGTCGTCTGAAACAATACCCCCACGAATTCTCAGGCGGCCAGCTCCAGCGCATCATGATCGCCATGGCGCTGCTCAACGACCCCGCTCTGCTCATCGCCGACGAACCCACCACCGCCCTCGACGTCACCATTCAAGCAGAAATCCTCGACCTCCTGCACGACCTCCAAAAACAAATGGGCATGGCGATTATCTTCATCACCCACGACCTCGGACTCGCCGAACACTACGCCGAAACCGTCTGCGTCATGAAAGACGGCGAAATCGTCGAGCGCGGCAAAATCAAACAAGTCTTCGCCAACCCGACCCACCCCTACACCGCCCAACTCATCCACTCCGTCCCAAAAGGCATGAAAGACCCCGTAGAAGGCAACCCGCCCGAGCTCATCCGTGCCGACAACATCAACGTCCACTTCACCCTCAAACACAACTTCTTCGGCAAACCCCTCAAAACCTTCCACGCCGTCAAAAACATCAGCCTCGCCATCCGCCAAGGCGAAACCCTCGGCATCGTCGGCGAATCCGGTTCCGGCAAATCCACGCTCGGCAAAGCCATCATGCAAATGCTCCCCTACCAAGGCAGCATACACTTCGACGGCAGCGACCTCGCCGCCCTCACCCCCGAACGCGCGCGCCAGCTCAAAGCCGAACGCCAAATGGTCTTCCAAGACCCCTACGGCTCACTCTCCCCTCGCCTCACCGTCGGTGAAATCATAGGCGAAGGCCTCACCGTCCACCGCCCCGAAATGACCAAAACCCAGCGCACCGAACTCGTCCTCAAAGTCCTGGACGAAGTCTCCCTGCCCGCTGACGCACTCAACCGCTACCCGCACGAATTCTCAGGCGGACAACGCCAACGCATCGCCATCGCCCGCGCCCTCATCCTGCGGCCCAAGTTCATCCTCCTCGACGAACCCACCTCCGCCCTCGACCGCTCCGTCCAAATCAAAGTCGTCGAACTGCTGCGCGGACTCCAAACCAAATACGGACTGACCTACATCTTTATCAGCCACGACCTCTCCGTCGTCCGCGCCGTCAGCGACAACGTCGCCGTCATGCAGCACGGAGAACTCGTCGAATACGGCAGCGCAGACCAAATCTTCCACCACCCGCAGAAAGACTACACCAAACGTCTCATCAACGCCGCCTTCGACCTCTGAGACCCAAGGTCGTCTGAAATCAAAAATAGCGTGGGTTTCGCCCACAAACCCGCCTAACGTCAAAAGGTCGTCTGAAAACCCACTTTCAGACGACCTTCTTTCATCCCCGACCCATTCATCTCCCTCCCTTACAAAACCACCCATACAACATCTTTACCTCTTATCCTCCGTTGTTTATCCTACCTGTCATTTTGACTTATATTCAGATTTTCATCATAAACCC
>CALDNV010000130.1:0-6087 GCA_937914605.1 uncultured Neisseria sp. | reverse complement strand
CGTACTATCTGTACTGTCTGCGGCTTCGTCGCCTTGTCCTGATTTAAATTTAATCTACTATATTGAATTGAAAACCCGCGATTATACAACGGGAACATATAGTTACCAAATACATCAAAGGTCGTCTGAAAACCATATTTTCGGTTTTCAGACGACCTTTTCATCTTTGCGGCTATTTGGTTTTGAACCAGGCAAACCACACCAATACAATCACAAAGCCAAAATAGGCGATGCTCCAGTACGGCAGTGCAATACCCAGCAGATAGTCCGGTACGGCACAATCGCCAAAGCCGCGCACAATTGGTTCAAACCAGTCAAACAGCGGCCAATCCTTCAAACGGAAAGTCCACGGCGCACCGCAGGACGGCGCACTCCCCGGCGGCAGGATTTGCAGCCACAATTGATAGGCCGCAACACCCGCGCCATAAACCGCAGGCACACTGACCAACAAGGCGCTGAACAGTCTGCCAATTTTAGAAGCCTGACGGAAAAATGCTGCCGCCAAAGCCACCAATCCGACCGCCAAAACCGACAAGCGCTGCAAAATACACAAAACGCAAGGATCCATTCCCAAAACATATTGCGAGACGAACGAACCGCAGGCAGCCAAGATCGATAAAACAACCAGAAAAAAGATAGTTTTTCTAAAAAAATTCATAACCTTAAACTTTCCAATTATTCAGACGACCTTTTATTCATTTCAAAACAACCGCCGCATCAGATGCGCATCGGCATAACGATGTATTTGAAGTTCGGGTTGTTCGGTACGGTAAACAAGGTCGAGCGGTTGGCATCGCCGAAGGCAAGCTGCATATCGTCGGAATGGATGTTGCGCAATACGTCCATCAGATAGCCGATATTGAAGCCGACTTCGAGTTCGCCGCCTTGGTAGGCGATTTCGAGTTCTTCGCGTGCTTCTTCCTGCTCGTTGTTGCTGCACACGACGCTCAAAAGGCCGGGCTGCAGGAACAGGCGCGCGCCGCGGAATTTTTCGTTGGCAAGGATGGCGGCGCGTTCAAGCGCGCCCAAAAGTTGGGTACGGGAAACGAGGAAGATTTTGTCGTTGTCCAGCGGGATGACGCGGTTGAAGTCGGGGAATTTGCCGTCGATGACTTTGCTGACGATGGTCGTGCCGTTGCATTGGAAGCGTACTTGGTTGTTGAGCAGCTCGACGCTGATGGGTTCGGACGGGTTGTTCAACAGTTTAAAGAGTTCCAAAACGGTTTTGCGCGGCAGGATGACTTCGGTTTTGGGCAATTCGGCTTCGATTTGGCTGGCGGCGTAGGCAAGGCGGTGGCCGTCGGTGGCGACGAGGCGCAGTTGGTTGCCTTCAACCTGCATCAGCAAGCCGTTGAGGTAGTAGCGGATGTCTTGTACTGCCATGCTGTATTGGACTTGCGAAAGCATGGTTTTGAAAGTCTCCTGCGACAGGGAAAACGCGGCGCTGATGTCTTCGCCGACGCTCATCAGCGGAAAGTCTTCGGCAGGCAGGGTTTGCAGGGCGAAGCGTGATTTGCCTGCACGCAGGGTCAGGCGGTTGTCCGCCCAGTCGAGCGAAACGATGGCGCTGTCGGGCAAGGCGCGCAAGATGTCTTGGAATTTTTTGGCGTTGGTGGTAATGCGGAAATCGCCCGCCTGACTTTCCGGGCCGGCCGTGTTGATTTGGATTTCCAAGTCGGTCGCCAAGAGTTTGGTTTGACCGTCTTTGCTTTCGAGCAGGACGTTGGAGAGGATGGGCAGGGTATGGCGGCGTTCGACGATACCGGTAACGGCTTGCAGCGGCTTGAGCAGACTGTCGCGGTCGGCTTGTAAAATCAGCATGGTCAATTCCTTTTGAATCGGTTATTTCGGGTGTTTTTGAATCGGGTTCGGCGGACGAGATGGTTGATTCGCCGCCGTTAAAATCAAAGTGTATTTGTGTTTTCAGACGACCTTTTAAGAGAGAGGTCGTCTGAAAGCCGGTTCTGGCTCAGTTTTGAATCAGAATCAGGAGTTTTTCGTAATCTTGCGCCAACTCGGGATCTTCTTCGCGCAGTTTTGCTACCGCTTTCACGCCGTGCATGACGGTCGTGTGGTCGCGTCCGCCGAACGCGTCGCCTATGGACGGCAGGCTGAGGGTGGTCAGTTCTTTGGTCAGGCTCATGGCGACTTGACGCGGACGGGCAATGTTGCGCGTGCGCTTTTTGCCGAGTATGTCGCTGATTTTAATACGGTAATATTTGGCAGTCGCGTCGATAATGGTGTCGGCGGTAATGATTTTGTGTTTTTCGGCAATGATGTCCTGCAAAGCCGTACGCGCCAAATCCATGTCGATAACGGGACGATTCATGAAGCGGCTGCTGGCGCTGACGCGGTTGAACGCGCCTTCCAGTTCGCGCACGTTGGAACGAATCAGGTTGGCGACAAACAATGCGGCTTCGTCTTCAATGCTGATGCCTGCTGCTTCTGCCTTTTTCTGCAAAATCGCCACGCGCATTTCCAGCTCGGGCGGCTCGAGTTCCAAAGTCAAACCCCATGAAAAACGCGATTTGAGGCGGTCGTCCATACCTTCGATTTTGGCAGGCAACACGTCGCAAGTGAGGATAAGCTGTTTTTTTTCATTATGGAAATGGTTGTACAGATAGAAGAATTCTTCCATCGTGCGGTCTTTGCCTTTGATGAACTGGATGTCGTCGATAATCAGCAGGTCGTATTGTTTGTATTGCTGCTTGAATACATCATAAGTATTGTTGCGCACCGCCTTCATAAAGCTGCGGATATAGTCGTCTGAATGCATATAGCGCACTTTGGCATCAGGACGGTTTTTCAGCAGTTCGTTACCGATGGCCTGCACCAAGTGGGTTTTACCCAAACCCGTGCTGCCGTACAGGAAAAACGGGTTGTAGCCCTGCCCCGGGTTCTCGGCAATGGCTTGGGCAGCGGCGGCAGCAAGGCGGTTGCCCTTACCTTCTACCAAGGTATCGAATGTATAGTCGCGCGACAGATTGGTCTGTTCGTAACGCGCTTCTTCCGCATCGCGCTGCGCTTCCGTTTTGGCTTTGGCAACGGCTTTGGATTCTGCGGGCGCGGCGGCAGGCTGCTTGTTTTCGTGCGGCAGGTTTTTCATGCGCTGCGCCAAAATATCCGCCGCCGTTTTCACAACGGAGGGTCTGTCTGAGTTTTCAGACGACGTCCCGTCCGAAAAAGATTCTTGCGCGTCCGCTTTCGGCATTTCTTCCGTCAACGCAGCGTGTTCAGGCGCAACCGCCCCCGCATTTTCCGCCATTTCATAATGCTGCCCCACGCCCGCCTTAAACGTAAACGCCGCCTGCTGCGGAGCCAATTCCGCACGCACCACTTCGATTTTGGCGGCAAACTGGCTTTTGAGCATATTGCAGGCAAACTGGTTTTTACCGTAAACCACCCACACGCCGTTTTCCTCGCCTACGGTCAAGGGCGCAATCCATTGCGCGAACTGCCCGGCAGGCAAAATATCGTGAAGTCGGCGGAGGCACTGCGGCCAAAATTCTGCTAGCGTCATGAATAAGCTCGAGTCGTGGAAATCGTTGGAAAGAAACGGAGAGAAACCGTCGGAAATTGCAGCCTTTGGAAATGCGGTTTCAGCCCGACGGAAAAAGTGTCGCAAATACCGCACAAACCCTATCCGCCAAACCGGACGCCGTCTGAAAATACAATGAAATTATTTTCGGAAAATCATCACGATAAATCCGCACTAACATTTTCAGACGACCTATCGCCCGACAAAGGGACAGGAAGTGCCGATTATACCCACTCCGCCAAACTTTATCCACAACCTGCCGGAAATTTTATCCACAAAGCGCCGCGCAAATCCGCAAACCGAATCACCCTGCGCGCCATAATCCATTTACTCAACCGAGATTGACAAAAGCAGAAAATTAGAGTGTAATTCACGGTTTATTTATCTACCGATTTTTTAGGAAACATCATGAAACGCACTTATCAACCTTCCGTTACCAAACGCAAACGTACCCACGGCTTCCTGGTCCGCTCCAAAACCCGCGGTGGCCGCGCAGTATTGGCAGCCCGTCGCGCCAAAGGCCGCAAACGCTTGGCAGTGTAATTTTGGACTACCGCTTCGGAAAGCAGTACCGCTTATTAAAAACGGATGATTTTTCATCCGTTTTTGCGTTCAAAAACCGGCGCAGCCGCGATTTGCTGCAAGTTTCCCAATCTGCCGACAACGGATTGAACCATCCGCGGCTCGGCTTGGTCGTCAGCAAAAAAACAGCGAAACGTGCGCATGAACGCAACTACATGAAGCGCGTCATCCGCGATTGGTTCAGACTGAACAAAAACAGCCTGCCGCCGCATGATTTCGTCGTACGCGTCCGCCTGGCATTCAACCGGCAAAATGCCGCCGAAGCCCGAAACCAATTGGCGCAACTCATGCGCAAACGCTGATGAATACCCTGTTGTCCAAATTCATCCTCGCGCTGATCCGTTTTTACCAATACGCCATCAGCCCGCTGATACCGCCGCGCTGCCGCTATACCCCGACCTGTTCGCAATATGCGGTCGAGGCAGTCAAAAAATACGGTGCATTCAAAGGCGGCTGGCTCGCCCTCAAACGCATCGCCCGCTGCCACCCTTTCGGCGGACACGGACACGACCCCGTCCCGTAATCCGAATCATTCGGATAACTTGATTTCCTTTAATTTCCCGTCGGTTTCTATATAATGCCGTCTGAAGCAGTTTTCATCTCCATTACATACCCGTCAATTCCAGGAATCTCTTATGGATTTTAAAAGACTTGTGGCATTTTTTGCCATTTCGCTGGCAATCTTTGCCGGCTGGGAACATTTCTTCCCCAGCCCCAAACCCAATCCGGCACAACAAGCCGCGCAGCAACAGCAGCAAACCGCCGCAACCGCTGCCGCTGAAGCCGCACTCGCCCCCGCAACGCCGATTACCGTAACAACCGACACGGTCAAAGCCGTCATCGACGAAAAAAGCGGCGACCTGCGTCAAATGACCCTGCTCAAATACAAAGCAAATGGCGACGAAAACAAACCCTTCACCCTGTTTAACGACAGCAAAGAATACACCTACGTTGCCCAGTCCGAGCTTTTGGATGCACAAGGCAACAACATCCTCAAAGGCGTCAACTTTACCGCAGCGCAAAAACAATACAGCCTTAACGGCGACAAAGTCGAAGTCCGCCTGAGCGCGCCAGAAACAAACGGACTGAAAATCGACAAAGTCTATACCTTTACCAAAGACAGCTACCTCGTCAACGTCCGTTTCGACATCACCAACACCAGCGGCAAGCCTGCCAACCTGAGCGCGGACTACCGCATCGTACGCGACCGCAGCGAACCGGAAGGCCAAGGCTACTTTACCCGCTCTTTCGTCGGCCCGGTGGTTTACACCCCTGAAGGCAAATTCCAAAAAGTCAACTTCTCCGACTTGGACGACGATGCCAAATCAGGCAAAAACGAAGCCGAATACGCCCGCAAAACCCAAACCGGCTGGCTCGGCATGATTGAACACCACTTCATGTCCACCTGGATTCTCCAACCCAAAGGCGGACAAAGCGTTTGCGCCGCAGGCGACTGCCGTATCGACATCAAACGTCGCAACGACAACCTGTACAGCACCAGCGTCAGCGTTCCCCTTGCCGCCATCCAAAACGGCGCGAAATCCGAAGCCTCCATCAACCTCTACGCCGGCCCGCAGACCACATCCGTCATCGCAAACATCGCCGACAACCTGCAACTGGCAAAAGACTACGGCAAAGTACACTGGTTCGCCTCCCCCCTCTTCTGGCTCCTGAACCAACTGCACAACATTATCGGCAACTGGGGCTGGGCAATCATCGTTTTGACCATTATCGTCAAAGCCGTACTCTACCCGCTGACCAACGCCTCTTACCGCTCGATGGCAAAAATGCGCGCCGCCGCGCCCAAACTGCAAGCCATCAAAGAAAAATACGGTGACGACCGTATGGCACAACAGCAAGCCATGATGCAGCTTTACAAAGACGAGAAAATCAACCCGCTGGGCGGCTGCCTGCCCATGCTGTTGCAAATCCCCGTCTTCATCGGCTTGTACTGGGCATTGTTCGCC
>CALDNV010000129.1:0-6061 GCA_937914605.1 uncultured Neisseria sp. | reverse complement strand
AATCGGTTCCGTACTATCTGTACTGTCTGCGGCTTCGTCGCCTTGTCCTGATTTTAATTTAATCCACTATAAAAAGATACGCGGCGAAACCATGCCCCGACATTTTTATTTTCATTCGCTATCCTTTACAATACCTTCCTTTATCTTTCATTCCAGCTTCCTTATGAACGAACACGTTTCCGTCCCATCCCCCGTCGGCGAAGACTACCTGCTCTTAGGTCAGTACGCCGAACGCGCCTATCTCGAATACGCTATGAGCGTGGTCAAAGGCCGCGCGCTGCCTGAAGTTTCAGACGGCCAGAAGCCCGTGCAGCGGCGCATTTTGTTTGCCATGCGCGATATGGGTTTGACGGCGGGGGCGAAGCCGGTGAAATCGGCGCGCGTGGTCGGTGAGATTTTGGGTAAATACCACCCGCACGGCGACAGTTCCGCCTATGAGGCGATGGTGCGGATGGCGCAGGATTTTACCTTGCGCTACCCCTTAATCGACGGCATCGGCAACTTCGGTTCGCGCGACGGTGACGGAGCGGCGGCGATGCGTTATACCGAAGCGCGGCTCACGCCGATTGCGGAATTGCTGTTGTCCGAAATCAATCAGGGGACGGTGGATTTCGTGCCGAACTACGACGGCGCGTTTGACGAACCGCTGCACCTACCCGCCCGCCTGCCTATGGTGTTGCTCAACGGCGCGTCAGGCATCGCGGTGGGCATGGCGACTGAAATTCCGTCGCACAATTTGAACGAAGTCACGCAGGCGGCGATTGCGCTGTTGAAAAAGCCGACGCTGGAAACCGCCGACCTGATGCAATATATTCCCGCGCCTGATTTTGCCGGCGGCGGTCAAATCATCACGCCGGCAGACGAATTGCGCCGGATTTACGAAACCGGCAAAGGCAGCGTGCGCGTGCGTGCGCGTTACGAAATCGAGAAACTGGCGCGCGGGCAATGGCGCGTCATCGTAACCGAGCTGCCGCCGAACGCCAATTCTGCCAAAATCCTTGCCGAAATCGAAGAACAAACCAACCCGAAACCAAAAGCGGGCAAAAAGCAGCTCAACCAAGACCAGCTCAATACCAAAAAGCTGATGCTGGATTTAATCGACCGCGTGCGCGACGAGTCCGACGGCGAGCATCCCGTGCGCCTGGTGTTCGAACCAAAATCCAGCCGAATCGATACGGATACCTTCATCAACACGCTGATGGCGCAGACTTCGCTGGAAGGCAACGTGTCGATGAACTTGGTGATGATGGGGCTGGACAACCGCCCCGCGCAGAAAAACCTGAAAACGATTTTGCAGGAATGGCTGGATTTCCGTGTCGTGACTGTAACACGTCGTCTGAAATTCCGTTTGAACCAAGTGGAAAAACGGCTGCACATCCTTGAAGGCCGTCTGAAAGTCTTTCTGCACATCGACGAAGTGATTAAAGTCATCCGCGAATCGGACGACCCGAAAGCCGATTTGATGGCGGCGTTCGGGCTGACCGAAATCCAAGCCGAAGACATTTTGGAAATCCGCCTGCGCCAGTTGGCGCGTTTGGAAGGTTTCAAACTCGAAAAAGAATTGAACGAATTGCGCGAGGAACAAGGTCGTCTGAATATCCTTTTGGGCGACGAAAACGAAAAACGCAAGCTGATTATCAAAGAGATGCAGGCGGACATGAAGCAGTTCGGCGACGCGCGCCGCACGCTGGTGGAAGAAGCCGGGCGCGCCGTGCTGACGCAAACCACCGCCGATGAACCCATCACGCTGATTCTGTCGGAAAAAGGGTGGATACGCAGCCGGGCCGGACACAACCTTGATTTGAGCCAAACCGCATTCAAAGAAGGCGACCGCCTCAAGCAAACCCTTGAAGGCCGCACTGTTTTACCCGTCGTCATTCTCGACTCATTGGGCAGGACCTATACCCTCGATGCCGCCGAAATTCCTGGCGGACGCGGCGACGGCGTGCCGGTTTCATCGTTAATCGAGCTACAAAACGGAGCGAAACCCGTCGCCATGCTCACCGGCCAGCCCGAACAGCACTACCTGCTCTCAGGCAGCGGCGGTTACGGCTTCATCGCCAAGCTGGGCGACATGGTCGGGCGCGTGAAAGCGGGCAAAGTGGTGATGACTGTGGACAGTGGCGAAACCGTCCTGCCGCCGATTGCCGTCTATGCTTCCTCGCTCATCAACCCCGACTGCAAAATCGTACTGGCAAGCAGCGACCACCGCCTCTTGGCGTTTTCCATCGGCGAACTCAAAGTCATGCCCAAAGGGCGCGGTTTGCAGTTGATGTCGCTGACCGACGGTGCATCACTGGAACACGTCCTCGTAACCACGGCTGCGGAATTCATCGTTGAAACCGTCGGCAAGCGTGGTGCGGCGCATCAGGAAAAATTGCGCATTTGCGACATCGAGGGCAAACGCGGCAAAAAAGGGAAGGTTTTGGACATCTCGGGTCGTCTGAAAACCTTATCCGCAGCTTCCGAATAAGCAACAGAGGAAACGATAACACATTGAAAACCTAGAAAACACGGTCGTTTTATGTTATGCTGACAAAATTAAAAAAATATTTACGACCGTCTGCGGAAATATTGCAGAACGATTTCAAAAACAGGTACTAATAATGATAAAAATAAACAAAAAGGGTTGCGGATATGAGTAAGTCCGGCTTTCAGGAACTGGGAAACCTGAGCGAGCGGATACCCGGTTTAATCAATATTGCCCGCATTGCCATCGTGCTGCCGCTGTTGGTCATGCATGCTTTCGGCGTTTACAGTAATGGCACCCATATCGGCATGTCATTCCCTCCCGTCGAATTTTACAGCTGGGCAGCGCTGTATTCTTTCCTCATCTTGTTATCCGTCGCCCGTCCGGACTGGCAATGGCAGACTTTGGATTTGCCCAATGCCAGCGCAGTCGTCGATATTTCGATGATGATGATACTGGTGTATATCGCCGGCGGAGTCGATTCGGGCTTCGGCATCCTTGTCCTTCCTTTCGTCGCGACGTCCTGCCTCCTTAGCTACGGGCATTATCCCATGCTGTACGCAGGCTACGCGTCCATGCTGTTCTTTTTCAATCTGCTGCTCGACGGCAGCATCCGCCTGCATCCGTTTGATTGGGATACGCAGCCCCTGGTTACTACGGTCCTGCTCAGCGGCGCGTGTTACCTCGTTGCCATGTTGACTTCGTTTGCCGCCCGCTATCTGGAGCAGGCGACCGAATCCGCCAGCCGCCATCAGCTTGCCTACCGCCGTATCAGCGGGTTGAACCGCCTCGTTCTCAACCGCGTGCAGGAAGCTGTTATCGTCATCGACAGTACCCAGCGCGTCTGGCTTTTCAACAAACAGGCAAAAACCTATTTCCCCGGTTTGGTGGTTGACCAGCAGGAAGTCGTGTTCGGCGAATTGGTAACACGTTGGCAATATCATCCCGACAAACCGTTTGAAACCGATATCCACATCTTTCAACACGCTATGCACGTCCGCGCCGTCCCGCTGATTCAGGAACAGACAGAACTGCTCATGCTGTATGTCCGTTCGTTGCGCGAAGTTGCAGCGGAAGCCATGTCCACCAAGCTTACCTCGCTCGGACAGCTTACCGCGAACCTAGCCCACGAAATCCGCAATCCGATGTCCGCCATCCGTCACGCCAGCGATTTGCTGCAAGAAAGTGATGACGATGCCGAACCCGATCCCGTTAAAGCCAAGCTTTGCGGCATCATCGACAGCAACATCCAGCGCATCGACAAAATGTTGGAAGACATCTCCCTGCTCAACAAACGCGACAACATCAGCCGCGAGCCGATCAACCTGATGAAATTCTGGCTCGACTTCAAACAAGAGTTCACGCTCAACAATTCCGAAGCCATCGGCTGCCTGCGCATGAACATGGACGGCAACAACCTTACCGTCCTCGCTGATGTGATGCACATCCAACAAATCATGTGGAACCTCTGCAATAACGCATGGCGGCACAGCCGTCAGGACGAGAACGCGATTACCGTCCTGATCCGCCCCAGCGGCAGGATGCATATTTCCATCGTCGTTGCCGATAACGGCAAAGGCATTTCGCCCGAAGTCCGCAACCATCTCTTCGAGCCGTTCTACACCACTGAAAAACAAGGTACGGGATTGGGATTGTACGTTGCCCGCGAACTGGCACACGCCAATATGGGTCAACTCCATTACCACCCCGAAATGAACGGATTCGAACTGATTTTACCGAGAGAACACAATGAGTAAGCTGCAAGACCCAGTATTGGTCGTCGACGACGAGGCCGACATCCGTGACTTGATGGAAATGACGCTGATGAAGATGGGGTTGCGCGTGCAGACCGCCGTCGGCGTAGAAGATGCCAAAGACAAGCTCGACAACAACGACTATTCCCTTGTCTTGACCGATATGCGAATGCCCGACGGCTCCGGCCTCGAAGTCGTCCAATACATAGACGAACTCATGCTCGACACCCCCGTCGCCGTCATTACCGCCTTCGGTAATGCCGACCAGGCGGTCGAAGCCCTTAATGCGGGTGCGTTCGACTACCTGCAAAAGCCGATTACCCTTTCCCAACTGCGTTCGCTGGTTAAATCCGCCGTCTCTGTTTCCAACAGCACCGACGAAATTGCCCAGCCGCCAACCGAAAAACCGTCCGCGCCCGTCGCTGCCGCATTCAACAAGCCCAAAACCCCACCCAAGCCGCCCAAACGCGACTTGAGCGGTTCTGTCTCCGTACCCGAAAGCCTGCGTTCCATGAAAGAACGCTTTGCCACCGGCGAAATCGCCATGCGTGCGAACGAAGACGTGCCCGAATTGGGCGGCGAAGAAGATATGCCGCGGCTGCTCGGCAGTTCGCCCCAAATGGTCGAAGTCCGCCACCTGATCCGCCGCCTCGCCCGCAGCGGCGTGCCCGTTTATATTTCCGGCGAATCGGGTACCGGTAAAGAACAGGCGGCGCGTACCATCCACGAATTGTCCGATCGCGCTGACAAGCCCTTTATCGCCGTCAACTGCGGCGCGATTCCTGAAAATCTGATGGAAAGCGAGTTCTTCGGCTACAAAAAAGGCAGCTTTACCGGCGCCGACCAAGACCGTCTCGGCTTCTTCCAACACGCCGACGGCGGCACGCTGTTCCTCGACGAAGTTGCCGATTTGCCGCTTGCCATGCAGGTCAAACTCCTGCGCGCCATCCAAGAAAAAGCCGTGCGCCGCATCGGTGATGCCCGCGAAACTTTCGTCGATGTCCGCATCATCTGCGCTACCCATAAAAACCTCGAAGCCCTTGTTGACAGCGGCGCATTCCGTCAAGACTTATATTACCGCCTCAACGTCGTTACCCTGCATATGCCGCCCCTGCGCGAAATGCGCGAAGACTTGGGCGCGCTGATTCTGTACCTGCTCTACAAACACCGCCACGGTACGCAAACCTACAAACTCAGCCCCAAAGCGCAAGAAGCCCTGCTGCATTACAGCTATCCCGGCAACTTCCGCGAACTCGAAAACATCCTCGAACGCGCCGTCGCCCTGACTGTCGGACAAGTTATCCAGTTGGATGATTTGCAAATCCAAAACACGACGACGCCCAAAAACGACCATCCAAACCTCAGCCTTGACGACATCGCTGATTCCGAAACACGAAAAGGCGAAACTTTGGATCACCAGCCGCTTCCGCCGTTTGACCCGCGCACCATGCAGATTCAAGATTACCTTGACCAAATCGAGCGTGGCATTATCGAACAGGCGTTGCAACAAACCCGTTACAACCGCACTCAGGCAGCCAAGCTTTTAGGCATCAGCTTCCGCTCCATGCGCTACCGTATGGAACGTTTGGACATCAATTAAGCTTGCACTTTGCATTGTCTGAACGGTTAGGAAGCAAGCCCCGAAGATGTGTTTCAAATCTCAAACCGCGTATCTGCCATTCAGTCGGATACGCGGTTTTTGGCGTTCGTTGTGTGCAGGGGTCGTCTGAAAATTTTCAGACGACCTCTCTGTTTTAGGGGATTTGTGGATAAATACGGTTGAATATAGTGGATTAACTTTAAATCAGGACAAGGCGACGAAGCCGCAGACAGTACA
>CALDNV010000128.1:0-1825 GCA_937914605.1 uncultured Neisseria sp. | reverse complement strand
CTCTTTGAGCTAAGGCGAGGCAACGCCGTACCGGTTTAAAGTTAATCCACTATAATCCGCCATGGATTTTCCGTTACAATAAAGCTGATTTTGTTCACAGGAAGCCCATCATGCAGATTCAACCCTACCAAGCCGACATTGCCGAAAGAATGCTGGTCGGAACGACCGGAGAAACCATTCATCCCGATGCCCAATTCGTCCACACCGAAAACGGCTATTGGATTGCTTGGCATGACCAAACCGCCGCCCTGCTCGCTCCCGATACGCCGCCCGATATCCCCTGCTTTTGGGTCGAAGGGGCGCAAAGCCTCGAAGAACTTGTCGCGCTGGTTGAAAACGGCGAATTCGACGAAATGGAAGAATTTGACGGCGACGACGAAAGCTGGCACGAAGCGGCTTCCGGATGCAGCGGCGGACACCACGACCATCAATGCGGATGCGAACATTGATGAACATAAAATCCCTTCTTCTTCCTGTGTTCCTCAGTTTGGCACTCAGCGGCTGTATCGTCACCAGCGCCGTCAATCTGGCCGCCACCACCGTCATGACCGCAGGTAAAATCGCTGTCAAAGGCACAGGCGCGTTAATCAATGCCGCCATTCCCGACAAGGACAAAAAGAAGGACAAAGAAAAGAAATCCCGCGAACAACAGGCGGATGATTATTTAGAAGAACCGCGTGAAGAATAAGCAGCCGCGCCCCATATCGACGGCTGAAAAACCATTCAAACAAAAGGTCGTCTGAAACGGCAAACCGTTTTTCAGACGACCTCTTTTGCTTCTATAGTGGATTAAATTTAAATCAGGACAAGGCGACGAAGCCGCAGACAGTACAGATAGTACGACAAGGCGAGGCAACGCCGTACTGGTTTAAAGTTAATCCACTATATTAAGACCTTACCGGATCATCAGGCTTAAAACCCGTTTTCCATCATGATTTCGCCGGGGATGCGGTTGCGGTGCATGGCGAAGCCCAAGTCCATCAGGGCTTGGAACGTGTCTTTGACCATGGCGGGATTGCCGCAGACCATAAAGCGCGTGTCCGCTTTGGTGAACTTGAATCCCGCGTATGTTTCGAGGCTGCCGTCTTTCAGCAGCTCGGGAATGCGCTTGCCGCTCAACGCGCCTTCGGTTTCCTCGCGCGTGGTAATGGGGACGAAGCGGAATTTGTGGAAATACTCGCCAATCAGCGGATGGTCTTTCAATGCTTCAACACGTCGTCTGAAAATCAGTTCATCGGCGAAAGAAACTGAGTGCGCCAAAATCAAGCGGTCGAAACGCTGCCAGATTTCGGGCTGCTCGATGATGGAAAGAAAAGGCGCGATGCCCGAACCGGTGGAGAGCATGACCAAATCCTTGCCGTCGGGGAATCGCTCGGGCAAGAGGAAACCGGTAGCGGTTTTATCGAGCAGTATGGTGTCGCCCTCTTTCATGGCGGCAAACCGCGCGGACATGGGGCCGCCTTCGATCAAAACGGCAAAATATTCAAGCGTGTCGGCGTATTCGGCGGACACGACGGAATACGCGCGCCAGATAAAGCCTTCGCCGTCGCGAAAACCGAGCCGCGAAAACTGCCCCGCCGAGAAGCGGTAGGATTCGGGGCGGCTGATGGCAAAAGTCATCAGTTTGGGCGTATGGTGTTTAATCCACAAGACTTTTTCTTCGGTGAACTTGGCTTCGGGCGAGGCTGCCATAATGGGGATCCTTGTGTGTGCGGGATGGGAAACGGAAGGTATTATACCCGTTCGCTTGACGAAAGGTCGTCTGAAAACTGAACTGCACCCCAAAAGTTGGACATCCCCTCCAACTCACAAGGTGCAGTTTTTT
>CALDNV010000127.1:0-7129 GCA_937914605.1 uncultured Neisseria sp. | reverse complement strand
AGAGCGCCTGAATAGGCTTTTATGAGTGTCCAAGATTTGGGGGCCAGTTCAAACCGGTTTTCCAGTTTTCAGACGACCTTTATATTTTTGAGGCTCAGTTCAACCTATTTCTTCAAAATGTATTTGCGTACGGCAGCATTGTGTTCTTCCAGATTGTGGCTGAACTGGCTCAAGCCGGTGCCGTCCATTTTGGAGACGAAATAGAGGTATTTTTCATTCGACGGATGCGCGGCGGCTTCAAGGGCGGCTTTGCTCGGCAGGGCGATGGGGGTCGGGGTTAAGCCGCTGCGGGTGTAGGTGTTATACGGCGTATCGCGCTGGAGGTCGGCTTTGCGGATTTTGCCTTTGTACGCGCTGCCCATGCCGTAAATCACGGTCGGATCGGTCTGCAGGCGCATGCCGATGTTGAGGCGGTTGACGAATACGGAAGCAACATGGGCGCGGTCGTCTTCGTGGGCGGTTTCTTTTTCAATCAGGCTCGCCATAATCAGCATTTCATACGGATTTTTGTAGGGCAATCCGCTTTGGCGATCTTCCCAAGCGTCGTTCAGACGACGTTGCATGGTTTGATAAGCGGTTTGGTAGATTTGCAAATCGCTGCTGCCTGCGTCGATTTCGTAGCTGTCGGGGAAGAACTGGCCTTCGGGATTGCTGCTGAGCGCGTCGGGGGCAATTGCCTGCATGAGTTCCGCATCGCTCCAGCCGCGTGTTTTGTGTTCGATGTCGGGGGTGTTATCGATGATTTTACGCATCGTGGCAAAACGCGAACCTTCGACGATTTGAACCGTAACGGCATCAGGTCTGCCGCTGCGGATTTTCTGCAAAATGCCCCATGCGGAAATGTTGGAAGGAAGGCGGTACGAGCCGGCGTTGAGTTTGTTGTGTGCGCCTATCAGGTAGGCGGCTGCGACCAGCACATGGCGGTTGTAAACGACTCCGTCTTCGGCAAGCGTACGGCTGACGGAAGAGATGCCTTGGTTTTTGGCAATTTTGATGCGGTATGCTTTGCCGTTGTCTTTGGGAACGAACAGCAAGGCGGCGAACACGGCGGCAACGGCAACAAAAAATACCGCAAACCATTTCAACATTTTTTTCAGCATGGTAGGATTTTTGATTTGTGAACGTCGTGCGACAGTATAACCGAAATGCGCGCCTTCTTCCCTGCACGCCCGCCCGACGTATGTTTTTTCCGCCTCAGTGGTCGTCTGAAATAAAGGGTCGTCTGAATATGAATCTTCCGTCCGAATGCCAAGACATTGACTGGCAACAAGGCTGGTGGCAGCCTGCGCGCCGCGCGTTTTCGCCGAACTTCGAGCCGCGGGCAGAATCAGAAGCTGTGTCGCTGGTGGTTTTACACAATATTTCGCTGCCGCCTTTCGAATATGGGACGGACGCGGTGGAAAAGCTGTTTACCAACCGCATCAATCCCGACGAACACCCGTTTTTCAGCGTCATCCACACCTTGCGCGTTTCCAGCCATTTTCTGATTACCCGCGAGGGCGAGGCGGTGCAGTTTGTTTCTTGCGACGATATGGCGTACCACGCGGG
This sequence comes from uncultured Neisseria sp., assembly GCA_937914605.1. Taxonomy (GTDB): domain Bacteria; phylum Pseudomonadota; class Gammaproteobacteria; order Burkholderiales; family Neisseriaceae; genus Neisseria. The sequence goes on along the minus strand of CALDNV010000127.1, from coordinate 5,581 downwards.
TGTGTCGTCGTTTCGCGGACGCGAAAAGTGCAATGCGTTTTCGGTCGGTATCGAATTGGAAGGCTGCGATTTCGAGCCGTTTACCGAAGAGCAATATCAAACGCTGAAAACCCTGCTGCAAGCGTTGGTCGGGCATTACCCCATCACCGCCGTTACCGGTCATCAGGACATCGCCCCCGACCGTAAAACCGACCCTGGACACTTTTTCGATTGGCAAAGATTGCAGGCAGCAGGTTTCCCGGTTGTCCGTTAATCGCTCAAAAATGCCATATAGCATTTTTCAGACGACCTGGCCCGATTTTGGGCTATCATTCTCGGCATTTGCTGTCAGAAAAGTTTATTTTCGTTATAATCGAGCATCCATACGGGACAATCCGTGTCCGACTCCGACGAACTTACTCGCGGCAATACGATTCCGCATACGCCCAAAGGCAAACCACCCCGGGCAACGAAGACGGAATGCCGCTCTTACAAAAAAGTGATTACCCATGATTTTCATCGTCTTAGGCTTGGCAGTCATCCTTGCCGTCATCGCCTACAATATGTACCAAGAAAACCAATACCGCAAACAGGTGCGCGAGCAGTTCGGCCACTCCGACAAAGACGCGCTCCTGAACAGTAAAACCAGTCATGTGCGCGACGGTAAAGAATCCGGCGGCAAAGGCCTGTTCGTCAAAAAAGCGAACAAAGCCCAAGAAGCCGCGCTGCGCAATCTGCAAGAACAAGACGAAATCTTCGCCGCCAAAGCCAAACTCGCCAAACCTTCCGCCATCAAAACCGATGTCGAGTTGGCGATTGAAGACGACTTTACCGACGAGCCGGTACAGCATACCGTCATCGGGCTGAACAACGAAATCACCACCCAAACCGCCAGCGACGAGCCGGTCAACCTGCCGTCCGCCGCCAACCAACCTTTGGTCAGCTTGGACGAATTGTCTCAAGTCGAATTGCCGTGGTTTGACCCGCGCTTCGACTACCTCGCCTACATCGCCCTCTCTGAAGCGCAAGAGCTGCACGCCCTGCCCCGCCTGTCCAACCGCCACCGTTTCCAAATCATCGGCTGCACCATGGACGACCGCTTCCAAGTTGCCGAACCGATTCCGAGCGTGTATTACCAAGGTTTCGTCGTCGGCCTGCAAGCAGTCAGCCGCAACGGTTTGGCAACCCAAGAAGAATTGCAACAGTTCAACCAACAGGTTGACACCTTCGCCCAACTGATGGGCGGCAAAGTCCTCCACACCGATTTGGCGGCATTTACCGAAGTCGCGCAGGCATTGGATACCTTCTGCGCCCGCGTCGATCAAACCATCGCCATCCACTTGGTTTCACACAGCAACATCAGCGGCGTCGAACTGCGCGCTTCTGTTGAAAACCTCGGCTTCGTATTGGGCGAAGACGGCGCATTCCACTACACAGGACAAACCGGCAGCCCGATGTTTGCCATCCATAGCCTCACAGGCGATGCTTTTACCAACGCCCTTTTGGACAACCAGTCCTACAAAGGCTTCAGCATGCTGCTCGACATCCCGCATGCGCCCGCCGGCGAAAAAACCTTCGACCTCTTCATGGACTTGGCGGTACGCCTCTCCGGTCAGTTGGGCTTGGATCTGGTCAACGACAAAATGGAAGAAGTTTCTACCCAATGGCTCAAAGACATTCGCAATTACGTCTTGGCACGTCAGGAAGAAATGCTCAAAGTCGGCATCAAACCCGGCAGCAAACAAGCCCTGCGCCTGTTCTCCTAAAACCGAATGCAATCAAAGCGGATATGTCGTTACGGCATATCCGCTTTTTTTCGGGTAAAATTCAGCTGTTTTCAACCTATCATTTTTCAGACGACCTTTGCCCATCCCTTCCCGTATCAGACAAAGGTCGTCTGAAAACCTTCCTTCATGAATCCGACCGCACAACACATCCGCCACCTCACCAACCTCCTCAACCGCTACGCCTACGAATACTACACCCTCGACGCGCCCAGCGTACCCGATGCCGAATACGACAAATTGTTCCGCGAACTCGAAGCGTTGGAACGAAACCATCCCGAGCTCAAATTGCCCGACAGCCCGACCCAGCGCGTCGGCGGCGAGCCTTTGGCGGGATTTGCCGAAGTGCGCCACGAAGTGCCGATGCTGTCGCTGACCAACGCCTTTTCCCCGCAAGATGAAAACGGCGTATTCGACCATGCCGAAATGTACGCTTTCGACCAACGCGTGCGCGACGGCTTGGACGGCGGCAATCCCGAATACGTTATCGAACCCAAATTCGATGGCCTCGCCATCAGCCTGCTCTACCGCGACGGCGTATTGGTGCAGGCGGCGACGCGCGGCGACGGCACGATCGGCGAAGACGTGACCCAAAATGTCAAAACCGTCGCCAATATTCCCCTGCGGCTGCACGGCGAAAATGCGCCCGAACTCATCGAAGTGCGCGGCGAAGTGCTGATGCTCAAAGCCGATTTCGCCGCGCTCAATAAACGCCAAGCCGAAAACGGACAAAAACCCTTTGCCAATCCTCGCAACGCCGCCGCCGGCAGCCTGCGCCAACTCGATTCGCGTATTACCGCGCAGCGCAAACTGCACTTTTTCCCCTACTCAATCGCCCGCCAGCAAGGCGGTTTCGTCGCGGAAGAACATATCCAAGAACTCGCCTATTTCCAAGAACTCGGCTTCAGCCTGCCCAATGGCAATTTCGGCTGTTTCAAAAATATCGACGAAGTATTGGCATTTTACGAACAAATGCAGCAAAAACGCCCCGAACTGCCCTACGAAATCGACGGCATGGTGGTCAAAGTCAACAGCTTGGCGCAACAACGCGAACTCGGCTTCATCTCCCGCGCGCCGCGCTGGGCGATTGCCCACAAATTCCCCGCCGAAGAAGCCCTGACCGTCGTCGAAGCCATAGACGTACAAATCGGGCGTACCGGCGCGGTTACCCCCGTCGCCCGCCTGCAACCCGTATTTGTCGGCGGCGTAACCGTCACCAACGCCACCCTGCACAATCAGGACGAAGTATCGCGTAAAGACGTTCGCGTCGGAGACACCGTCGTCGTGCGCCGCGCCGGAGATGTGATTCCCGAAGTCGTGCGCGTGATTTTCGAACGCCGCCCGATGCAGGAAACCGCCGTTACGGGGCTTTCAGACGGCCTCAAATACCAACAAGACGACTTGTTTGCCGAAACACCGTCTACCAATCAAACCCAATCTGTTCCGCTCCACAAGCCCTACCGCCTGCCGACCCATTGCCCCATCTGCCGCAGCGAAATCGAACGCGAAGAAGGCGAAGCCGTCGCCCGATGCAGCGGCGGCATGCTTTGTCAGGCACAACGCGCGCAAGGCTTAATCCATTTCGCCTCACGCAAAGCCATGGACATCGACGGACTCGGTCAAAAACAAATCGAGCAGCTTGTCGCCCAAGACCTCGTCCGCCATTTCGCCGACCTCTACCGCCTCGACATCCCGACCTTGCAAACAATGAAGGAAACGGCGGATAAAGGGTCGTCTGAAAACGAAAACGGCGACGCAGAAACGGTTTCAGACGACCTGTCTGAACGCAACACCCAAACCGGCAAAAAACAACCGACCAAGTGGGCGGAAAACATCCTTGCAGGCATAGAAGCCAGCAAAACGCCCGAACTCGCCCGCTTCCTGTTCGCGCTCGGCATCCGCCACGTCGGCGAACGCACCGCCAAAACGCTGGCGCAGGCATTCGGCTCGCTGGAACACGTCCGCCGCGCACCCGAACCCATCCTCGCCTGCCTGCCCGACATCGGCACCGTCGTCGCCCGCTCCATCGCCCACTTCTTCGCCCAAGACGCGCAGCAGGCGATGATAGACGAGCTGCTCGCCGCAGGCGTTGCCCCGCAAACCCAAGCCGTTACCATCCCGCCCGCCCGCCATGCCGAGCCGCAACGCTGGATTGCCCGCCTGCCCGGTTTCAAAATCAGTGAAAACAAAGCCCAAGCCTTATGGGAACTCGCCGGCAAAAGCATAGAAGGCCTGCAAACGGACAAAGCCCTCCCTGCCGACTGGCAAGCATGGCGCAGCGAAACACCAAACGCCGCCCTGCTCAAAAACCTAAAAACCTTCTTCGCCCAAACGTCGTCTGAAAACCAAGACGAAGTGTTTTCAGACGACCTAAATGAAGCCGTAGCAGGCAAAACCTTCGTGTTAACCGGCACCCTGCCCACCCTCAAACGCGACCAGGCCCAAGCCTTGATCGAAGCAGCAGGCGGCAAAGTTTCCGGCAGCGTGTCCAAAAAAACCGACTACGTCGTCGCCGGGGAAGCCGCCGGCAGCAAGCTAGAAAAAGCCAACGCCTTGGGTGTGGCGGTTTTGAGTGAGGAAGAGCTTTTGGCGATGCTGGATTAAGCATTTATTAAGGATAACCGAGCCAATTTTCCGACTGTCCAAATCGTTGATTCTGTTCTCAATCAATTTGGCAACTTATCGGGGAATGAACACTCTAAATCTGTTGAACGCCTTTTAAATGCCTTACCTTTTTGCCGCCGACAATGTGGCAACCAAGTCAAACCTAGACAACCGAGGTCGTCTGAATTTTCGATTCGACAATCAAATAGAAGGAAACTGAATGAAACCGATCAAAAAAGCCGTTTTCCCCGTAGCCGGTATGGGTACGCGCTTTCTGCCCGCTACTAAAGCCAGCCCAAAAGAAATGCTGCCCATCGTCGACAAACCGTTGATTCAATATGCGGTAGAAGAAGCAGTAGAAGCAGGCTGTACCGAAATGGTGTTCATCACCGGCCGCAACAAACGCAGCATCGAAGACCATTTCGACAAAGCCTACGAGCTGGAAACCGAGTTGGAAATGCGTCAAAAAGACAAACTGCTGGAACACGTCAAAGACATTCTGCCTTCCAACATTACCTGTCTTTACATCCGCCAGGCCGAAGCTTTAGGCTTGGGACACGCCGTATTGTGCGCCCGCGCCGCAGTGGGTGACGAACCCTTCGCCGTCATTCTTGCCGACGACTTGATTGACGCGCCCAAAGGCGCGCTGAAGCAAATGGTCGATATCTACAATCAAAGCGGCAACAGCGTTTTAGGTGTGGAAACCGTTGACCCGTCGCAAACCGGCTCATACGGTATTGTTGAAGTGGAAAAACTGAAAAACTTTCAAAGAATTACCAATATCGTTGAAAAACCGAAACCCGAAGAAGCACCGTCCAACCTTGCCGTTGTCGGCCGCTACATCCTGACCCCGCGCATTTTCAGCCTTCTGGAAAACCTGCCGCGCGGTGCGGGCAACGAAATCCAACTGACCGACGGTATTGCCCGCCTGTTGGATCACGAGTTCGTCCTCGCCCATGCCTTCGACGGCAAACGCTACGACTGCGGCAGCAAACTGGGTTATCTCGAAGCCACTGTCGCCTACGGCTTGAAACATCCGGAAACCGGCGCACAGTTCCGCGAACTGCTGAAACAATACATCCCCCAATAAAGCAAATGACAAAAGGTCGTCTGAAAATTTCAGACGACCTTTTTGTTTGTACGGATACACGGTTTTCTGTGTATAGTGGATTAACTTTAAACCAGTACGGCGTTGCCTCGCCTTAGCTCAAAGA
>CALDNV010000126.1:0-1948 GCA_937914605.1 uncultured Neisseria sp. | reverse complement strand
GCGGGAATAGCTCAGTTGGTAGAGCGCAACCTTGCCAAGGTTGAGGTCGCGAGTTCGAGACTCGTTTCCCGCTCCAGTTTGAACACTACCTGGTAGTTTGTTTGGCGAGATAGCAAAGTGGTAATGCAGCGGATTGCAAATCCGTGGACGCCGGTTCGATTCCGACTCTCGCCTCCACTCATTTCATGGCGGGGTGGCAGAGTGTTTATGCTATAAGGGGTGCAACCCTTATATAGGCCGGTTCAAATCCGCGCCCCCGCCTCCAAATTTCAATATAAAACAGTCTGCGCCCGGGTGGTGAAATAGGTAGACACAACGGACTTAAAATCCGTCGGCCCTAAACCGGCCGTGCCGGTTCGATTCCGGCTCCGGGCACCAATAAATCTATGAATTTATTAAATAATCTAAGACTCTAAATTACCAAAAGACAGCTTATAATTCAGGCTGTCTTTTTGCTTTGTGCCCAATTTGTGTCCAACTTGCGACCTTTACACAATGTAATTGCATGAAATCAAATATCTAAGGAAAAGCCCTGAAAACTGGACAAGTTTTCAGGGCTTAATTTTATATTCTACACTTGTTTACACGCTAAAGGCTTGAAAAATAAAATGTAGTTTTAAGTAATAACTGTTCTCATTGATGTAAGTCAAAAAAATATCGGGTAAACGTTCACATCTCCGCCAATCGTTACACTTCATAGAGCTAAAGTGCTATTCTGCAAAGGTAAATTTCTTCTACCTATAAATTCTATCTGACAAATTAGGAGCTTGATATGTCAACCGATGTACAGCAACGCCCTGCCGCTTGGGAAGGTTTTGTCGGCGGTAATTGGGAAACCAATGTCGACGTGCGCGATTTTATTCAGAAAAACTACACGCCTTATGAAGGCGATGCGTCTTTCCTCGCGCCTGCGACCGAGGCGACGACCAAACTGTGGGCGGACGTGATGGAAGGCATCAAAGTCGAAAACCGCACGCACGAACCTTACAAAATCGACGCGCAAGTCGTGTCCGGCATTACCAGCCATGCACCGGGCTATATCGATAAAGATTTGGAAACCATCGTCGGCCTGCAAACAGACGAGCCTCTGAAACGCTCAATCATGCCGTTCGGCGGTTTGAAAATGGTGCAAGACGCGTGCAAAGTGTACAACGTCGAGTTGAACCCTGAAGTCAGCGAAATCTTCACCAAATACCGCAAAACCCATAATCAAGGCGTGTTTGATGTTTATACGCCCGACATCCGCCGTTGCCGCAAATCCGGTGTGATCACCGGTTTGCCGGATGCTTACGGTCGTGGTCGCATCATCGGCGACTACCGCCGCGTGGCATTGTACGGTATCGACTTCTTGATGAAAGACAAACTCAACCAGTTCAACTCGCTGCAAGCCGATTTGGAAAACGGCGTGGATTTGGAAGAAGTTATCCGCCGCCGCGAAGAAATCAACGAACAATACAAAGCCTTGGGTCAAATGAAAGAAATGGCAGCCTCTTACGGCTACGACATTTCCGGCCCTGCGAAAAATGCACAAGAAGCCATCCAATGGACTTACTTCGGCTACCTTGCCGCCGTTAAATCGCAAAACGGCGCCGCCATGTCGTTCGGTCGCGTGTCTTCATTCTTGGACATCTACATCGAGCGCGACCTGAAAAACGGCGTAATTACCGAAACCCAAGCGCAAGAATTTATCGACCATTTGGTGATGAAACTGCGTATGGTCCGTTTCCTGCGTACGCCCGAATACGACCAACTCTTCTCCGGCGACCCGATTTGGGCAACCGAATCCATCGGTGGTATGGGTTTGGACGGCCGCACGCTGGTAACGCGCACCAACTTCCGCGTGCTGCACACCCTGTACAACATGGGTCCGTCTCCCGAACCGAACATCACTGTGTTGTGGTCCGAACAACTGCCGCAAGGCTTTAAAGAGTTTTGTGCCAAAGTGTCC
>CALDNV010000125.1:0-4692 GCA_937914605.1 uncultured Neisseria sp. | reverse complement strand
TGTACTGTCTGCGGCTTCGTCGCCTTGTCCTGATTTAAATTTAATCCACTATAACACTGTGTCTTCTTATATCCCCAACATCTCATCGCAATAAACCAGTTATCCTCATTATTTCACCCATTAAGATGATTTGGAATGCATCTTTTTACAGTTTAAGTGGAATAGAAATAGGCAAAGCAGTCAGCCTTCATCCCAAACCAACCTTCGATAAATCAATCTTTCAGACGACCTAACCCGAAAAAATATTTCTTAGTTAACAATACTTTTCAAATTTAATTTGCAAAAACTGTATTGATACTCTAATTTTTGTCCACATTTAGAGTATAATTACTAAAACCTGAGATACAAGCAGCCCAATATCATCAGGTTCAGTAAAAAAACAAACCTTACCCATTGATTAAAAATAAATTTTCAAAAATCCAGCAAAGCCGGTCTGCCAATATCAGCCCGCTCCCGCAACCATCAAGGAACCCATACATGCAAAACAACTTCGACCCATTGCACATCCGAGACAAATCATTGATTCCCGTCGTCCAAGGCGGGATGGGCGTGGGCGTTTCCGCATCGAAACTCTCCAGCGCGGTCGCCCGCGAAAACGGTGTCGGCACGATTGCCAGCGTCGATTTGCGCCACCTGCATGACGACCTGCTCGCCGAATCCAAAATCAATCCGAGCGAAGAAAAATACACCCGACTCAACTGCACCGCGCTTGACCGCGAAATCCAAAAAGCCAAAGCCGACGCAAACGGCAAAGGCATGATTGCTGTCAACGTCATGAAAGCCGTCAAAGACCACGCCGCCTATGTCCGCCAAGCCTGCGAATCGGGTGCGGACGCGATTGTGATGGGTGCGGGGTTGCCGCTGGATTTGCCTGAAATGACTGAGGGTTATCACAAAGATGTCGCCCTGTTCCCGATTTTGTCCGAATCGCGCGGTATCGGTATCGTATTGAAACGCTGGATGAAAAAAGGCGTTTTGCCCGACGCCATCGTTATCGAACATCCTGCACACGCTGCCGGACACTTAGGCGCGGCAAGCGTGGCAGGTGTGAACGATGCCAAGTTTGAATTCAAACGCGTCATCGAAGAAACTTTCGAAGTATTCAAGAACTTAGGTCTTGAAAGCGAAAAAATCCCGCTCATCCTCGCCGGCGGCATGGCGAACTTTGAAAAAGTCAAAACCGCGCTGAAAAACTGGGGCGCATCCGCCGTCCAAATCGGCACGGCGTTTGCGGTTACCGAAGAAGGTGATGCCCACATCAACTTCAAAAAAACGCTGGCAGGCGCAGAAACCGAGCATGTTGTCGAATTTATGTCCGTCGCCGGACTGCCCGCACGCGGTGTGCGCACCAAATTCCTAGACAGCTACATCAAACGCGAATCCAAGCTGCAAGCCAATGCCAAAGCCGACCCGCGCCGCTGTACGCAAGGCTTGAACTGTCTGACCAGCTGCGGCCTGCGCGACGGTTTGGCCAAAGCCGGACAATTCTGCATTGACATCCAACTCTCCGCCGCCTTCCGTGGCGAAGTCGATAAAGGCTTGTTTTTCCGAGGTAAAGACCCGCTGCCGTTTGGCAACGCCATCCGCACGGTGCAAGAAACCATCCAATATCTGCTCAACGGCGCTCTTCCCGCAGCAGCCAAATAATTCATACCCACAGATGAACGCTAAAAAAGGGCATATTTCAATGTGCCCTTTTTTAGTGGATTAACTTTAAATCAGGACAAGGCGAGGCAACGCCGTACTGGTTTTAAAGTTAATCCACTATATTTTGCCTGCAAATCGCGTGATGCTTAAAAAGGTCGTCTGAAACCGATTTTCAGACGACCTTTTCCCAACGCGTCTTCCCTTGTCCTACACACATTGTCAACAAAATCCGCATAAAAAATGCTAAGATGACCGTCTCGATAGACATTTGGAACACCCATGAACCCACTACTCGACCAGCTCCAACCCTATCCGTTTGCCCGCCTACGCGAAGCCATGCAGGGCGTTAACCCTCCCGAAGGCGCCGTCCCCGTCCACCTGCATATCGGCGAACCGAAACACCCTACTCCCGAAGTCATCACCAATGCGCTGACCGCCTCGCTGCACGAACTGGAAAAATACCCCCTGACCGCAGGCCTGCCCGAGCTGCGTCAGGCCTGTGCCGACTGGCTGCAACGCCGTTACGACGGACTGACCGTCAACCCCGATACAGAAGTCCTGCCCGTACTGGGCAGCCGCGAAGCCTTGTTTTCCTTCGTTCAAACCATCTTAAACCCCGTTTCAGACGACCTCAAACCCGTCATCCTCAGCCCCAACCCGTTCTACCAAATCTACGAAGGCGCAGCCATTCTCGGCGGCGGCGAAATCCGTTTTGCCAACTGCCCTGCCCCGTCCTTCAAGCCCGATTGGAAAAGCATTACCGAAGACGTATGGCAACGCACCAAAGTCATGTTCGTCTGTTCGCCCAACAACCCCAGCGGCAGCGTCCTGCAACTGAAAGACTGGCAAGAAATCTTTGATCTGCAAGACAAATACGGATTCATCATCGCTTCCGACGAATGCTATTCCGAAATCTATTTTGACGGCAACAAACCCATAGGCGGCTTACAGGCAGCAGCGCAATTAGGGCGCGGCAACCGCAATATTGTCATGTTCACCAGCCTCTCCAAACGCTCCAACGTCCCCGGACTGCGCTCCGGTTTTGTCGCAGGCGATGCCGAATTGCTTAAAAACTTCCTGCTCTACCGCACCTACCACGGCAGCGCAATGAGCATCCCCGTCCAACGCGCCAGCATCGCCGCATGGAACGACGAAGAACACGTCATCGCCAACCGCCGCCTGTATCAGGAAAAATTCGACCGCGTCATCCCCATTTTGCAACAGGCATTCGATGTCAAACTGCCCGACGCATCATTCTATATCTGGCTGAAAGTACCGAACGGCGATGATTTGGCATTTGCCAAAAATCTCTGGCAAAAAGCCGCCATCCAAGTCCTCCCCGGCCGCTTCCTCGCCCGCGATACCGAATGGGGCAACCCAGGCGAAGGCTACGTCCGCATCGCCTTGGTCGCCGATGTCGACAGCTGCGTCAAAGCCGCCGAAACCATCGTTTCCCTGTATCGCTGAACAAGGATGCAGTTCAATAAAAGGTCGTCTGAAAACTTTAAATCCGAGTTTTCAGACGACCTTTTTAATTCCATATAAACCGCCTTTGCTATAACGGCATTTACTTCACTTATCAAACTTGCCCATAAAACATTTTAAACCTACAATGCCGCTGTTTATCACATCTCCGAGTCCATCATGTTCTTCGTCCTTTCCCCCGCCAAAAACCTCAATGAAAAAGACCCTGCGCCCATCAAAGAATTCACCCAACCCGACCTCTTGGCAGAAGCCGAAATCCTGATGCGCCAATTGCGTGAACTCGCCCCGCAGCAAATCGCCGAGCTGATGCACGTTTCCGACAAAATCGCCCTCTTAAACGCCGAGCGCAACGCCGAATGGCATACGCCGTTTACCCCTGAAAACGCCAAACAGGCAGTCTTTATGTTCAACGGCGACGTTTACGAAGGCATCGCCGCAGACACCCTCAAACCCGAACAAATCCAATACCTGCAACAACACGTCCGCCTGCTTTCCGGTCTCTACGGCGTTCTTCGCCCGCTGGATTTGATGCAGCCCTACCGCTTGGAAATGGGAACGGCGTTTGCCAACACACGCGGTAAGAACCTGTATGAATTTTGGGGCGACATCATCACCGACCTGCTGAACGACACCCTTGCCCAAGCAGGCAGCGACATATTGGTTAACCTCGCTTCGCAAGAATATTTCAAATCCGTCAACACCCAAAAACTCAAAGCCCGCCTGATTACTCCCGTTTTCAAAGATGAAAAAAACGGCAAATACAAAATCATCAGCTTCTACGCCAAACGCGCGCGCGGACTGATGGTACGATACGCGGCGGAACACAATATCACCGACCCGGAAATGCTGAAAAATTTCGATTACGAAGGTTACGCATTTAACGCAGCAGCGTCGAATGAGTCCGAATGGGTGTTCATGCGTAAAGAACAAACCAAGTAAAAACAAAAAACTAAATATTCGCCTGCAAATTTCGCTTGGCAAACCCGATAAATTTCATTATTATTTCGGCTTCAAGAAACGGAAGCGTGGCAGAGCGGTTTAATGCAACGGTCTTGAAAACCGTCGAGGGTTGATAGCCCTCCGTGAGTTCGAATCTCACCGCTTCCGCCATTTCTTGAAAATAGAAAAACCAAATAAAAATGAAGTGAAGCCCAGCCAACAGCATTTTTATTTGGTTTTACTTTATTCTACGGAAACGTGGCAGAGAGGCTGAATGCAGCGGACTCGAAATCCGCTGAGGGTGCAAATCCTCCGTGGGTTCGAATCCCACCGTTTCCGCCAAACCGGACAAAAGCTGCCCTTTCCATAGCAGCTTTTTTTTGAATCTGCCTCCCAAGTATTGGGTATGTACAGTGGATGAATTCAACTTCAAGGGGCATTCAGTTTTCAGACGACCTTGGATTCGGATTTCAAGTGCAACAGTGGTTGGAACAGATTCAAGAATAAAACACTTGGCGTTTCGTAACCAAGTGTTTTTCTTTGGCGGATAAGGATGTTAATGTGTTGCATTGCAGGAAAGGCCGGTATGCTACCGCATACTGGTCTTTTTCTGTTATGGAA
>CALDNV010000124.1:0-8277 GCA_937914605.1 uncultured Neisseria sp. | reverse complement strand
TTGCGGCTATGGACACACATCCAGCTTCACGCAGGCATTCAAGCAATATTTCGACTGCACGCCTGCGGAGGTGCGCAAGCGGGAGGATTGATGTCGGATGGGGTGTTTAGAGGTTTAAAGGTCGTCTGAAATGGTTTCAGACGACCTTTGTTCATGCCAAGTCTTCGATATGGAAACCTCTGAAACTGCCCCCTTCACTTTTTCCGTTTCGCCCGCGGATGCCCCTCGTCGTAAACCTTGGCCAGATGGTCGAAATCCAGCTTGGTGTAAATCTGCGTGGTCGAGAGGTTGCTGTGCCCCAGCAGCTCTTGCACGGCGCGGATGTCGCGTGAGGATTGCAAAAGGTGGCTGGCGTAGCTGTGGCGCATCATGTGCGGGGAAATGTGTTGCCCGCTGCCCTGCTGCACCGCCCATGCCTGAAGGCGTTTTTGGATTTGCCGCTGTCCGAGCCGCGTGCCGTTTTTGCCGGTAAAGAGCGCGGCTTCGCCGTCTGCCGCCACGCGTTCGGACAGGTAGGCGCGCAAGGATTCGACACTTTTGCCCGACAGCGGGATTTGCCGCTCTTTCCTGCCTTTGCCGGTTACGCTCACCCAGCCTTCGTCCAGCAACACATCGCCCAAATCCAAGCCGTGTATCTCGCTCAGGCGCAGGCCGCTGCCGTACATCAGTTCAAACAAGGCATGGTCGCGCACTGCCAAACTGTCATCAACGGGCGCACTGTCGAGCATATGGTTCAACTCTTCCTGCGGCAGGGCCTTGGGCAGGCGTTCGGGCAGGCGCGGGGCTTTCAGGTTGAAGGTCGGATCGTTGTCCATCATGCCCGACTGCACGAGCCAGCCGCAATATTGCCGCCACGCCGACAATTTGCGCGCCAGCGTCCGTTCGCTCAAGCCTTGTTGCGACAGCCGTTTCAACGCCGCCACAAAATCGCGCCGTTTCAAATCCTGCGCCGTTTCAGACGACCCTTCCGTCAAAAGCCGCACGAGTTCGGTCAAATCGCGCCCGTAGGCAGACAGCGTGTGCGCCGACTTGCCCTGTTGCCCCAACATTTTCAAATAGCCGTCCAAAGATAGCCCGAAATCGCGCGCCAACATTTTCAGACGACCTCCAACACGGTTTTCAAAGCCTCCGGCAACCGGCAAACCTTTTGGCGCGCATAATCGAAACACACCATGCCCGTACGCGCCCGCGCCAGCACCTTGCTGTCCGCGATGCGTGTCAGGCGGAACAGCAGCGCAAACCCGCCCTTGCCGATATCCTCGACGCCCATTTCCGCCGACAGTTCATCGCCGTAAAAGCCTTGTGCCAAATATTGCACCGCCGCGTCCGCCATAATCAGCCCCGCGCCGCCCGCGTCCGTTTCGCTCCAGCCCAAACTCGCCAGCCAGCGCATCCGCACTTCGTGGCACAAGCGCAAAACGGCATCGTTCGCCAGATGGCCGCCGTAATTCACATCGCCCACCTGCACGCACAAGGTCGTCTGAAACAACACCGCATCCACATCCGCCACTGCCAACTTAGCCATCACACACCTCCCGCCGCCGTTTCAGACGACCCCGAAAACAAACCGTTATTATAAACCATGTCAGACAAATACCGACCGCACCGTTTGCTCGCCGCAACCGCCCAAAATCTCATTAATATATAAAACTGATGTAGCCCTGTGTAGTTTTTTAATAAGAAAAACATTATAATTTCCCACATCACCATCCCGCTACCTCACCAAGGAGATTTAAATGGCACTCGTATCCATGCGCCAACTGCTCGACCATGCCGCCGAAAACAGCTACGGCCTGCCCGCATTCAACGTCAACAACCTCGAACAAATGCGCGCCATCATGGAAGCCGCAGACCAAGTCAACGCTCCCGTTATCGTTCAAGCATCCGCCGGCGCGCGCAAATATGCAGGTGCGCCGTTTTTACGCCACCTGATTCTGGCAGCCGTTGAAGAATTCCCGCACATCCCCGTCGTCATGCACCAAGACCACGGCGCATCGCCCGACGTGTGCCAACGCTCCATCCAACTGGGCTTCTCCTCCGTCATGATGGACGGCTCGCTGCTCGAAGACGGCAAAACCCCGTCCACCTACGAATACAACGTCAACGCCACCCGTACCGTCGTCAACTTCTCCCACGCCTGCGGCGTGTCCGTCGAAGGCGAAATCGGCGTCTTGGGCAACCTCGAAACCGGCGAAGCCGGCGAAGAAGACGGCGTAGGCGCGGCAGGCAAGCTCTCGCACGACCAAATGCTCACCAGCGTCGAAGATGCCGTGCGCTTCGTCAAAGACACCGGCGTGGATGCACTCGCCATCGCCGTCGGTACCAGCCACGGCGCATACAAATTCACCCGTCCGCCCACCGGCGACGTATTGCGCATCGACCGCATCAAAGAAATCCACCAAGCCCTGCCCAACACCCACATCGTCATGCACGGCTCCAGCTCCGTTCCCCAAGAATGGCTGAAAGTCATCAACGAATACGGCGGCAAAATCGGCGAAACCTACGGCGTACCCGTAGAAGAAATCGTCGAAGGCATCAAACACGGCGTGCGCAAAGTCAATATCGACACCGACCTGCGCCTCGCCTCCACAGGCGCCATCCGCCGCTTCATGGCAGAAAACCCGTCCGAATTCGACCCGCGCAAATACCTGAGCAAAACCGTCGAAGCCATGAAACAAATCTGTCTCGACCGCTACCTCGCATTCGGTTGCGAAGGTCAGGCAGGCAAAATCAAACCCGTTTCCCTTGAGAAAATGGCAAACCGCTACGCCAAAGGCGAGCTGAACCAAATCATCAAATAAACAACGGGACAATCAAACGGGCGGCCATCCAAGCCGCCCGTTTTGTTTGAAGGGTATGGGTTAAGTTCAACTCTGTACGGCACTGCACTGCTCGCTCTGATTTAAATTTAATACGCCGGCTTTCCAAACCAGACAAAAGGTCGTCTGAAAACGGCTTCAGGTTGAACACAACCTGCGGCGTTTGTTTTCAGACGACCTTGTTTGCCGAAGAGGCGAACTTTTCCTATTCCCTGACTAGCGTGGGATTCGATGACGGGCGGCGATTATTTGTCACTGCATTGCTTCAAATTAAATTGTGCGGCAGCGGCTTCTCGTTTGTATGCGTCTTCGTAGAGGTAGCTCGGCTGGTAACCCTCCAGCCATTCATCCATCGGGACAAGCGCCTTGCGGCATGCTGCTTTGTCTCCGGCATTTTTATAGCTGACGGACAAGTCGTTCAGCGTCCGCATCCATTCGGTCAGATCGAGGAACTTGTCGCATTCGTTGAGATAACGTTGTTTGATAGCGACAGCATCGCGGTAGCGTTTTCCCTGATAGGCGGCCTGAAAACGTTTTTCCATTGCTGCCGCGCCTTTTGCGGAACAGGCGGCAGGCAATTTTTCATAGGTCGCCTCGAAAGATGCATTATGTCCGCAGTATTCTTGGCAGGCTTCGCGGGCTGAATCCGGAATGTTCAGCTTCACGCTGTTGTTGGTAAAGGAGAAATGTACGACGCAGCCATTACGGTTTTTGCTCGTACGGTTTTTGATTGTGCCTTCATAATTACAGACATGGCCGTTTGGATTGACTGTATCGACAGAAACCTGTTTGCCGTTGAGTGTCAATGAGCCGCTGCTAAGACGGTCTTCCGTCAGAACATAATCTTGTGCGGCAGCGTGCAGGGAAAAGCTTGTCAGCAGGAGGAATGCGAGGGTTTTCATCAATGTGCTTTCTTATGGTTTACGGGAAAAAATGAGGGAGAATGCGATTGACTCAGTGCTTCATCTGATGCTCTTATAGTGGATTAACTTTAAATCAGTACGGCGTTGCCTCGCCTTGCCGTACTGATTTAAAGTTAATCCACTATATTATGCAACGAGCAATGTGGATTGTACCGCAATACAAAGGTCGTCTGAAATGCCAAACAGCATTTCAGACGACCTTTTAATAACGGACAGAAGGCTTATCAACACCCGCCTGCCGTCGGCTTTGCAGCGTCAGTTGATCGAATAGCCGCGCAGATATTGGGTACGCTCGCGCGTCATGCGGGTATCGCATTGGAGCTTGAGGTATTCGTTTTGCGCCGGACTGTCCGCCCTTGCTGCCGCCTGTTGGCAGTTTTGGTTTTTGGTTTGAATCCAAGCGCGTTGTTCTGCCAGCATTTCCTGTTGGACAGTGCGCTCCATGCCGTCCCATACGCCTTTGATTTCCGCCTCTGCCTGATGGTTTTGCGAACGGGCATTATCTAAGTCGCTTTGAGAGAACGACGGCTGTTCCGGCTTCTCTTCACCGTCAGGACGCAGGATTTCGGTTTCAAGGCCCGCGGCAGGCGGTACGCCCGACGCTTGGCTCGCCGCGTTGTTTTCCAAAATATCTTCTGCTTTGGCGACAGGCGGCTCTTCAGCGGCTTTGCTTTGCAGGATTTTGATCGCCTCTTCTTTGCTAACTGCCTTACCGTCTATCATCACGATGCTTTTGACACCGTAAGGCAGCAGTAAGGAAGACAGGGTTTGCGCGGTCATGTTGACGGTATTGTCTTCCAAAGAAACCGTACCGACTTTCGGATCGGGCGTATAGCGGACGCTGGTTGAAAACGTGTTGTTCTCAAAGCTCAGGTTGCTGCCCATGATTTTCTGCTGAAGCATTTCGGTCAAGCCGGTATTGCTGTAAATCAGCGGACTGTTGGCATCGGCGGTACGCAATACTTCGGCAGGGATTTGGATTTTCAAATCGGCGCTGCACAAGGATTTGTTGTCTTCCGTAATTTCTTGCGGATTGTCCAAGACGATATTCAACTCGGAGCCGGCAGCAATGATTTTATCGGCATCGACAAATTGGCGGCTGTCGGCACGGACAAAGGAACGCGCCTCGCGCTTGATGGTTTCTTGGATTTGGTTGCGGATACTTTGAATGGCGGCAGGATTACCACACTCCAAAGCCTGCTTGGGTTCTTCTTTGCCGCACGCCGCCAACATCAGGGCGATAAGCGGTAAAGCCAGCAGTTTCTTGTGCATAAATAATACTCCTTGATACGGCTCGAAAACCGAATCGTTTTGTCGTTCAGACGACCATCATAACAAAAGCACTTGCAACAAGTAAATGTTGCAAGTGCTTTTTCAACGAAACGTTATAAATGCTTACTTATTTGGTAATGACATTTACGAAACCGGAAAGGATTGCTGCGTTAATCAAGTCCACGAAGAACGCGCCGACCATAGGCACAATCAAGAAGGCTTTGTGCGAAGGACCGAAGGTCTGCGTGATGGACTGCATATTGGCAACGGCGGTCGGCGTTGCGCCCAAACCGAAACCGCAGTGGCCTGCCGCCAAAACCGCCGCATCGTAATCGCGTCCCATAAAGACATAAGTCACGAATGTCGCATACAAAATCATCACGACGGTTTGTACGGCGAGGATGATGGTTACAGGACCCGCCAGACCAGTCAACTCCCACAATTTCAGGTTCAAAAGTGCCATTGCGAGGAAAAGCGACAGGGAGGCATTGCCGAATACGTCGATAGCGCGGTCGAACATATTGACTTTAAACGCGGAAGTCAGAATGTTGCGGATGACGACACCGGCAAACAGACACCATACGAATTTCGGCAAGTCATACAGATATTCTTTGTCAAAGCCGTCCACAATTTCGGCAAATGCCAAACACGCTGCAAACATGGCAAGCGTTTCGACGGCGGATTCTGCGGTAATCAGGCGGGTGCGCTTCGCTTGTTCGAACACGTCGTCGGCATGTTCGTCTGAATTTGCCTTTTGTCCACTTTGATCGATGGGTTTGCGTCCCATTTTGTTGATCAGACGGCGCGCAACCGGGCCGCCGATCAGGCCGCCGAATACCAAACCGAACGTGGCGGAAGCCATACCCAATCCGGTAGCACCAACCAAGCCGAATTTGTTTTCAAAGTCCGGACCCCATGCGCCTGCAGTACCGTGTCCGCCGGTCAGGGTAATCGAGCCGGTAATCAGACCGATAAGCGGATTCAAATCCAAAATCTTCGCCAAGCCGACGCCGACAAAGTTCTGCACGATGATAAATGCCCCTACGACGGCGGTGAAAATCACCAACGGCAGACCGCCTGCTTTCAAGCGGGAGAAATCCGCGCTCAAACCGATAGAAGTGAAGAAAATCAGCATGAATGCGTCTTGCAGCGGTTTTTCAAATTTGAAGCTCACGTCATAAGCTTGATGCAGTGCAAACAGGATAATCGCAGCAATCAAGCCTCCTGCCACAGGCTCGGGAATGTTGAAATCGCGCAGGAATTTGACTTTGTTTACCAAAACCTTACCAATCAACAAAACCAATGTGGCGGCAATCAACGTGTAGTAACTGTTAAATTCCCATTCCATAATCGTTTTACCTCTCAAAATCTCAAAAATGTTTTTCTTAAATCCGCCTTGCGGAATCAAACTGTTGGATATTAGGGGATGGGTTAAAGATTGTCAAAGAATAGCCTTTTGTTTTTTGATTTTTTTACATATGGCATTTTTAAAACCATCAAAATATTTATAAACATCATGATATTACATAAAGCTACTTTTTGTTTATTAATTAAATATTTTTAATCCGAATGATATTATTGTTGACAATTCTTTTCGTCAGAATATGGGCTTAATAATGGAAAAAGGTCGTCTGAAAACTTGGAAATCAAGTTTTCAGACGACCTTTTTATCTTTCAGGCTAACTCAACCTTTAGTCCGCTCCAACAGTTCTTCCGCCAAGGCGAGGTAGGCTTTGGTGCCTTTGGCGTTGGCATCGTAGGCGAGCGCGGGCATGCCGTGGCTGGGGGCTTCGGCGAGGCGGACGTTGCGGGGGATGACGGTTTGGAACATCAGGTTGCCGAAATGTTGGAAAAGTTGTTCGCTGACTTCGACGACGAGGCGGCTGCGGCTGTCGTAGAGGGTGCGGACGATGCCGGTGATGTCGAGGCGCGGGTTGATTGCCTGACGGATTTTGCGCACGGTGGCGATAAGGTCGGAGATGCCTTCTAGGGCATAGTATTCGCACAACATGGGGACGATAACGCCGTTGGCTGCGACGAGTCCGTTGAGCGTGAGCAGGGTCAGCGAAGGGGGGCAGTCGATGAGGACGAAGTCGTAGTCGTTTTCGACGGTTTGCAGGGCGTTTTTGAGGCGGATTTCGCGGGCGATTTCTTGCACCAGCTCGATTTCGGCACCGGCAAGTGCGCGGTTTGCGCCGAGTACGTCGTAGCTGCCGTCGCCGCTGCGGACGACGGCGGTTTTGATGTCGGTATCGCCCAATACGACTTGGTACACGCCTTCTTCGAGGCGGGCTTTGTCTATGCCGCTGCCTGTGGTGGCGTTGCCTTGCGGGTCGAGGTCGATGACGAGGACGCGTTTGCCTTTGGAGGCGAGCGATGCCGCGAGGTTGACGGTGGTGGTGGTTTTGCCGACGCCGCCTTTTTGGTTGGCGACGGCGAGGATTTGTGCGCTCATGTTTTTGCTGCTGTCGGATGGATTAATGGCGGAATTTTAACGTTTTTTGCTTGAAATGGGTATAAGGTCGTCTGAAAAGGAAGCGGCGGCGGGCAGAGGCGTCTTTGTCGCATTTCTGTCTGCGTTTCGGTAAATTCTCTTTAAATCCAGACAAAGCAAGGTAATGCCTGCTGATTCAATATGGGTTTTCTATATAATATGCCATTTTTTTAACTGTCGTAGAGATATACCATGAAAAAATCTTTCTTTGCCCTGTTGCTTGCCGCTGTTTTGCCTGCTGCTAATGCGGCTTCGGTTACCGAACGGGATCTGCAGATTTCGGCTTTGACTGCCGAACAGGCTCGGTTGGAATCAGCACAGGCTCAGATGGAAACGGAACTGGCGCGGTTAGCTGCGGATCTGGCGCGTATTGAGGCTTTTATTGCCGCACAGGAGGCGCGTTCCGGCATGGGAGAGAATGAGCGGATAGCGGCTTTGGAAGCCCGTATCAGTAAATTGGAAAAACGCCTTGCCAAGTCAAAATAGTACAACCCGAATCGGGTTTATGTGTGCAGCGTCAAGCCGTTCCAGAAGTTGTTTGAGGCTTCGGGGAAAAACAAATGGGAAGCGCGTCGCCCCGTCCGCACCGCCTGCAATGCGGAAACTTCGGCGATGTTCTGCGAAGACTCTGCCATCCGTTGCGAAAAATACGAATAACGGGATTTGAATAACAAGG
Organism: uncultured Neisseria sp.; assembly: GCA_937914605.1. Lineage (GTDB taxonomy): Bacteria > Pseudomonadota > Gammaproteobacteria > Burkholderiales > Neisseriaceae > Neisseria. The sequence goes on along the minus strand of CALDNV010000124.1, from coordinate 93 downwards.
TCGTCTGAAACGGAATCGGGTTTCAGACGACCTTTTTAACGGTATAGTGGATTAAATTTAAATCAGGACAAGGCGACGAAGCCGCAGACAGTA
>CALDNV010000123.1:0-8270 GCA_937914605.1 uncultured Neisseria sp. | reverse complement strand
GGCTGCCATGTCCGAAAAAATCTCTCCCGAAACCGTTTCCGTCCTGTCCAGTACCATGCTGATTCCCCTGTGGGCAAAGGCGGTAGAGCAGGGTAGGGCGCAGCCGCTTTTGCGCGATGACGAAGCCGTGCGGATGTTGGACAAGATTGACTACGACTTCGGCAAGTTTGCCAAAGCCAAAGCATCGCAGGTCGGCTGTTGCGGGCGGGCGAAGCTGTTGGACGATATGACCCGGCACTTTATCGCCGAACATCCTGATGCCGTCGTCGTGCAAATCGGCGCGGGGCTGGATGCGCGTTACGAACGCTTGGGCAAGCCGCGCATTACCGCCTGGTATGATTTGGATTTGCCGGAAGTGATTGAAGTGCGGCGTATGCTGCTTCCCGAATCGGACAATCATTATCTGGGCGCGTCCATGTTCGACGAAGCGTGGATGAACACCGTTGCCGCGCACGGAAAACCCGTGTTGCTCGTGATCGAAGGCGTGTTGATGTATTTCGAAGAGACGCAAGTGCAGGACTTTTTCAAACAGGTTGCCCGCCGCCTGCCGCATGCCCAACTTGCCTTCGACACCATTCCCAAAGCCTACATCGGACAAAGCAAACGCCACGACGCGCTCGGCAAAATGGACAAGCCGCCCGAGTTCCGCTGGGCGATAAGCGGCACGGACGACATCCGACGGTTGATGCCGGGTGTGGAAATTATTGAAGAAGCGGGCTTGAGCAGCGTCTGCAAACCACGTTATCCGTGGCTCTTGCGCCTTGTGTATGCGACCGCGTGGGGGCGGCGCAAATTGGATATGCGCTTGATGAGGATACAAGTGCCGTCAAGTTGAGATGCGCGAGGTCGTCTGAAAACTATTTTCAGACGACCTTATGTTTTGTTTTTGCTGGTATTTTGGTGGCTAAAGTAGAGTTTGGGAACGGGCAAAAAAGCGAAGATTCGCCGCTGAACTAAACCTCTTTTTCACCCATATTGCTACCAATGTGAAATCCTGTATGCCGAAACATCTTTAATTTACAAGAAAACTATGGCGCAGAAGCGGATAGCCCTTTAAAATAACGCCTTTACGCATCGAAAATCCACCGGAACGCAACATCATGATGAAAAATCGAGTCACCAACATCCATTTTGTCGGTATCGGCGGCGTCGGCATGAGCGGTATCGCCGAAGTCTTACACAATTTGGGCTTTAAAGTTTCCGGTTCGGATCAGGCGCGAAATGCGGTTACCGAGCATTTGAGCAGCTTGGGTATTCAAGTTTATCCCGGCCATACCGCCGAACACGTCAACGGCGCGGATGTCGTCGTTACCTCTACCGCTGTCAAAAAAGACAATCCCGAAGTCGTCGCTGCGCTGGAGCAGCAAATCCCTGTCATTCCGCGCGCCCTGATGCTGGCGGAACTGATGCGCTTCCGTGACGGCATCGCCATTGCCGGTACGCACGGCAAAACCACGACCACCAGTCTGACCGCCTCTATCCTCGGCGCGGCAGGTCTAGACCCCACTTTCGTTATCGGCGGCAAACTCAATGCCGCAGGTACCAACGCCCGCTTGGGCAAAGGCGAATACATCGTCGCCGAAGCCGACGAGTCCGATGCGTCCTTCCTACATTTGACCCCGATTATGTCCGTCGTCACCAATATCGACGAAGACCACATGGATACTTACGGACACAGCGTCGAAAAACTGCATCAGGCGTTTGTCGATTTTATCCACCGTATGCCGTTCTACGGCAAAGCGTTTTTGTGTATCGACAGCGAACACGTCCGCGCGATTTTGCCCAAAGTGAGCAAGCCCTACACCACTTACGGCTTGGATAATACCGCCGATATTTACGCGACCGACATCGAAAGCGTCGGCGCGCAAATGAAGTTTACCGTTCATGTCCAAATGAAAGGACATGAGCAGGCGCCGTTTGAAGTCGTGTTGAATATGCCCGGCAGACACAACGTCCTCAATGCTTTGGCAGCCATCGGCGTGGCGCTGGAGGTTGGTGCATCCGTCGAAGCGATTCAGCGCGGCTTGCTCGGTTTCGAAGGCGTCGGCCGCCGCTTCCAAAAATACGGCGACATCAAGCTGCCCAACGGCGGAACCGCGCTGTTGGTGGACGATTACGGACACCATCCCGTCGAAATGGCAGCGACCCTCTCTGCCGCACGCGGCGCGTATCCGGAAAAACGTTTGGTGCTCGCCTTCCAGCCACACCGCTATACCCGCACGCGCGATTTGTTCGAAGACTTCACCAAAGTCCTCAATACCGTTGACGCGCTGGTGTTGACCGAAGTTTATGCCGCCGGCGAAGAGCCGATTGCCGCCGCCGACTCCCGCGCCCTTGCCCGCGCCATCCGCGTATTGGGCAAACTCGAGCCGATTTACTGCGAAAACGTCGCCGACTTGCCTGAAATGCTGTTGAACGTTTTACAGGACGGCGACATCGTGTTGAATATGGGGGCGGGCAGCATCAACCGCGTTCCTGCCGCGATGCTGGAGTTGTCGAAAAAAGCCTGAGGCGGAAATTTTATCGTGATGCCGCGATAGCCGCCCGACGAAGCGATGTTCCATCGGGTGGGCAAGCAAGATTAAGGTCGTCTGAAAACCCGATTCGTTTTCAGACGACCTGTATCAAAAAATGAAGTAATCAAGAAAGAACAAAAACAATGCAGAATTTTGGCAAAGTAGCCGTATTGATGGGCGGCTTTTCCAGTGAACGCGAAATTTCGCTGGATAGCGGTGCCGCCATTTTGAATGCCTTAAAAAGCAAAGGCGTAGACGCACACGCCTTCGATCCTAAAGAAACGCCCTTGGCGGAATTGAAAACCCAAGGTTTCCAAACTGCTTTCAATATCCTCCACGGTACTTACGGCGAAGACGGTGCCGTTCAGGGCGCGTTGGAATTGTTGGGCATTCCTTATACCGGCAGCGGTGTCGCCGCTTCTGCCATCGGCATGGACAAATACCGCTGCAAACTGATTTGGCAAGCTTTGGGGCTGCCCGTTCCCGAGTTTGCCGTTTTGCACGAAGACTCCGATTTCGATGCCGTCGAACAACAACTCGGCTTGCCCATGTTCGTCAAACCGGCAGCCGAAGGCAGCAGCGTCGGCGTTGTGAAAGTCAAAGAAAAAGGTCGTCTGAAAAGCGTTTACGAAGAATTGAAACACCTTCAAGGCGAAATTATTGCCGAACGATTCATCGGCGGCGGCGAATATTCCTGCCCCGTCTTGAACGGCAAAGGCCTGCCCAGCATACACATCATCCCCGCGACCGAGTTTTACGACTACGAAGCCAAGTACAACCGCGACGACACTGTTTATCAATGTCCGTCCGAAGACTTGAGTGAGGCTGAAGAAAACCTGATGCGCTCTCTGGCAGTCCGCGGGGCGCAGGCAATCGGGGCAGAGGGCTGCGTGCGCGTCGATTTCCTCAAAGATACCGACGGTAAGCTGTACCTCTTGGAAATCAACACGCTGCCCGGCATGACGAGCCACAGTTTAGTACCGAAATCCGCTGCCCATACCGGCGTGGATTTTGCCGATTTATGCATTGAAATTCTGAAAACCGCACATGTGGGATGACGCAAGCGCACTGGGTCGGCTGACCCGCTGGCTGTTGCTGCTGATGGCATTGCTGCTCATCGGCACCTGCATAGCCTGGCTATACAACTCCAATCATTTTCCCGTCAAACAAGTGTCCATACAGGGCAAGCTGACCTATTCGGACGGGAAGGAACTTCAGCGTGCCGCTCAACAGCACACGCACAGCAATATTTTCCGTGCCGATTTGGACGGTATTCAGGCAGCCTTTCAAAAGCTGCCGTGGTTGGATTCCGCCATGGTGCGCCGCCGCTTTCCTGATACCGTCGAAATCCATTTGACCGAGCGCGTGCCTGTCGCTCATTGGCGCAGCGGCGGTTTGGTCGATTCCAAAGGCAATGTGTTTGACGCCCAGCTCAAAGCCAAGCTGCCAATCTTTGAAGGACAACCGGGTACGGGCAAAGACATGGTCAAACACTACGAAGAATTTTCCGGCATCCTCCGCCGGCAAAATCTGGCGATTAAAGAACTGATTTATACGCCGCGCTCCGCCTGGTTGGTGGTCTTGGACAACGGGATTACCGTCAGGTTGGGAAGGGAAAACGAAATCAAACGCTTACAACTTTTCGCCGAAATTTGGCCGACGCTGTTGCGTAAAAATCAAAATCGGTTATCCTACGTTGATATGCGGTATAAAGACGGATTTTCCGTGCGTTACACATCAGAGACGTCGTCTGAAAATGTTTCAGACGACTAAAGCCAAGCAAACAACGTGAAGCAAACTATTGCCAATACAGACAAATAGTTATAACTCCAGCGAAATAACGAGCAAATATAATGGAACAACAAGGTAAATATATCAGTGCCCTCGATATCGGCACATCCAAAGTCATCGCCCTGATTGGCGAAGTACAAGACGACAACGAAATCCACATCGTCGGACTCGGACAGGCACCGTCTCGCGGCCTTAAAGCAGGCATGGTAACCAACATTGACGCAACGGCCCAAGCCATTCAGCAGGCAGTCAATGAAGCCGAATTGATGGCGGACACCAAAATCAGCCACGTTACGACCGGTATCGCGGGTAACCATATCCGCAGCTTGAATTCGCAAGGGGTTGTCAAAATCAAAGACGGCGAAGTTTCGCAAGCCGACATCGACCGCGCCATCGAAACCGCCAAAGCCATCAACATCCCGCCGGATCACAATATCCTGCATACCGTGGTGCAAGAATACATCATCGACAACCAGCCCGGCGTCAAAGAACCTATCGGTATGAGCGGCGTCCGACTCGATACCCGCGTACATATTATTACCGGTGCCAATACCGCCCTGCAAAACATCCAAAAATGTATCCATCGTTGCGGTTTGCAAATGGACCAAATCATGCTTCAGCCTTTAGCGAGCGGTCAGGCCGTTTTGACTGAAGACGAAAAAGATTTGGGCGTATGCGTCATCGACATCGGCGGCGGTACGACCGATATTGCCGTTTATACCAACGGCGCCATCCGCCATACTGCCGTGATTCCCGTGGCGGGCGATTTGATTACCAAAGACTTGGCACAAGCACTGCGCACCCCGCACAGCGCTGCCGAATACATCAAAATCCACTACGGCGTAGCGATTCCCGATATGGACGGCTTGGACGAAATGGTTGAAGTTCCCAGCGTCGGCGACCGCCAGCCCCGTCAAATTTCCCGCCGTGTTTTGGCAAGCGTCATCGGTCCCCGCGTCGAAGAAATCTTGGAGCTGACCCTTAACGAATTGCGCCGTTCCGGCTTCCCTGAAGAAGTCCTCACATCGGGCATCGTTCTGACCGGCGGCGCATCTATGCTGACCGGCATCGTTGAGCTTGCCGAAGAAGTATTCGCCTTGCCTGCACGCATAGGCGTACCTCAAGAAATGGGCGGCGTATCCGAACGCATCCGCAATCCGCGCTATTCAACCGCCATCGGTCTTTTGCAGGCGGCAAGGGGGGAAGAAGATGGCGCACCGGTGACCGGCGCTATCGTAGTTCATGATCAGGCTGAAAAAATCAGTCTATGGGCAAGATTGATGAAATTTGTTAAAGACAATTTCTGATTGTTCCGTTACTTGCTTACAGGGAAAATGAATTGCCGTCGGAATAGTTCCAATCGCAATAATTAAAACTTGTGTGCTTTCGTTAAAAAATGTAGTAAAAAAATAACGGTAATGGTGAATGAATAAGAAGTATTTTGCCAGCGTCGGAATACTTCTTATATAATACGGGTAATATCTAAATTTTTGGACCGTCCTCGATGCAGGGCGCGCAGGAGTATTTGAATGGAATTTGTTTACGACGTAGCTGAATCAGCCGCAAGCCCTGCGGTCATCAAAGTAATCGGCTTGGGTGGCGGCGGTTGCAACGCTATTAACAACATGATTGCCAACACCATCCAAGGTGTTGAATTTATTAGTGCCAATACTGATGCACAATCTTTGGGTAAAAATAACGCAGCCAAGCGCATCCAATTGGGTACTAATCTGACCCGTGGTTTGGGTGCAGGTGCCAATCCTGAAATCGGTCGTGCTGCGGCACAAGAAGATCGCGAAGCCATCGAAGATGCTATTCGCGGCGCGAATATGTTGTTCATCACCACCGGTATGGGTGGCGGTACCGGTACCGGTGCGGCTCCTGTGGTTGCCGAGATTGCCAAAGAAATGGGTATCCTGACCGTTGCAGTCGTTACCCGTCCGTTCGGCTACGAAGGCAAACGCGTACACATTGCCCAAGAAGGTTTGGAGCAGCTCAAAGGTCAGGTCGATTCATTGATTATCATCCCGAATGACAAACTGATGACCGCATTGGGTGAAGACGTGACCATGCGTGAAGCGTTCCGTGCGGCGGACAACGTCCTGCGTGATGCCGTAGCCGGTATTTCCGAAGTGGTTACCCGTCCCGGTTTCATCAACCTTGACTTCGCCGATGTTAAAAACGTAATGGGCATCAAAGGTATCGCTATGATGGGTTCCGGTTTTTCCCAAGGCATCGACCGCGCCCGTTTGGCAACCGAACAAGCGATTTCCAGCCCGTTGCTGGATAATGTGACTCTGGATGGCGCGCGCGGCGTATTGGTCAACATCACTACCGCCCCGGATTGCCTGAAAATGTCCGAATATCGTGAAATCATGAAAGTGGTTAACGAGAATGCGCATCCTGAAGCAGAATGCAAATACGGTACTGCCGAAGATGACAACATGGGCGAAGACGCTATCCGCGTAACCATTATTGCGACCGGTTTGAAAGAAAACGGCAGCGAAAACCAAATGCGTGCGGCTGTCCGTGCACAAAAACTGGTTAGCGGAGTCGATGATTCCCATGTTCAACAACCGGGTAGTGTAGAAAGCTTGGTAAGAACCAACCGCGGTATTCGCTCCATGAATCTGACTGCGGCAGATTTCGGCAATCAGTCTGTTTTAGATGATTTTGAAATTCCTGCGATTTTGCGCCGTCAACACAATCCTGATAAATAATCGATAAAAAGCCTGCTTTAAGCAGGCTTTTTCGTTTCTATATTTGTATCTGTACAATGTAGAGCGTAGTTTTTGAAGGATTCAAAAGGGGTAGGGTGTTGATATCTTTTGATAGTCTCGAGTGAATATGAATCTATCGATGCGATTTGGTTTTTGGGTTTTGTCAGGGCGCTCCCGTTTTAAAGCTGGATTTCCATTTGCGTGGTAACGGCGGTCTTTGTCTGCGGGAAGTCTGCTTTAAGAAATTGAAATAAGAGAAGCGGGCAAGTTGCATTGGTGAGAAGTTGAAAAGAGGTCGTCTGAAACGTTCTTAAACGTAAGTTTCAGACGACCTCTTATCATGATTCGGATAGGCAGATTTAAACCGGGCGGCAGGCAATCATATAATTCACTTCTGTCGAGTCGCATAAAGAATAGCGGCGGGTCAAAAGATTGTAGGTCATGCCCTTGGTGTCGATAACGTTCAACCCTGCCTGTCTGCACATCCGCGCCAGCTCGGCAGGCGTGATGAATTTTTGCCAATCGTGCGTCCCCTTGGGTACGACGTTCAACACATATTCCGCGCCGACAATCAGATGGAGATAAGATTTAGGGTTGCGGTTGATGGTGGAGAAAAACACCATACCGTCAGGCTTCACCAGCTCCGAACAGGCTTTGACGATGGCGGCGGGATCGGGAACGTGTTCCATCATTTCCATACAGGTTACAACATCGAAGCTGTGCGGCTGTTCGGCGGCAAGGTCTTCGACGCGGATGCAGCGGTAATCGATATTGTCCACTCCTTCGGCAGCGGCATGGGCTTGGGCAGTTTGCAACGACTTTTCCGCCATATCGATGCCGGTAACGTGCGCCGCGCCGCGTTTTGCCATGCTTTCCGACAAAATCCCACCGCCGCAGCCGACATCCAAAACACGTTTGCCCGCCAACTGCGCGAACGAGTCGATATAGCCCAAGCGCAGCGGATTGATGTCGTGCAAAGGTTTGAACTCGCCGTTTTTATCCCACCATTTATCCGCAATTTGGCTGAATTTAGCGATTTCGTCCGCATCGACGTTGTGTTGTCCGGCTGCTTCCATCATGATTTTCCTGATTTGGATTTCGGGTTGAAGAGGGTTTCGATTTTATAGCAAAGCGGCAGGATGGAACAGAGACAAACCGCCGCCAGCCGCCAAAAGGTCGTCTGAAAACTGAACTGGCCCCCAAATCTTGGACACTCATAAAAGCCTATTCAGGCGCTCTGTGT
>CALDNV010000122.1:0-8304 GCA_937914605.1 uncultured Neisseria sp. | reverse complement strand
CGGTACATAAATCCGCTCGGAGGCATAGCGCAAGAGGAACGCCAAGCCGAGGAACAGCACCACGATACCGGTTTTCAACAGCGGATTGCCGCGCAGGAACCAAGCAACAATGGGGTTTTCGGAGAATTTGAAATCGAAACCTTCCTCTTTATGGATAACGGTTTCACGAGATTCGGTGTCGATGTTTTCTGATGTATTTTCAGACGACATCGGCGCTTCGTTTTCAGACGACGTTTGCAGGACAGGCGCGTCTTGTTTGCGTTCGTCTTCTTGAATAGCGGAAACTTGGGCAGGTGTTTCTACGCTGTCTGCGTACAGAGCAGGTTCGGGCTGCACGGAAGGTTCGGCGGAAACAGGGGGAGCAGGTGTAGAAAAAGAGGGAGCGGCAACCGGCTCGATGTGCGGTTCGGCGGGCGCATTGTCCGCAGTTGCCGCAGGCTCAACCTTCTCATGAAGCGGCGCAGGGGTCGTCTGAATATCGTCGGCATGTTCGGACAAAACAGCACGCAGTTTCCTAGCCTGCCCGACTCCTGCTTCATCATGAACGGATTCGTGTTCCAAAGCCGTCAAACGCAGCTTCAGCAACTCGATTTCTTTTTCCAGGTTTTGCAGTTTTGCATCATGTTCTTCTTGACGCGGTTTGCCAAGTTCCCGCGCAAACAACCATAAAATAGAGCCGAAAATGACGCCGACGGTCATTTCGTCAAGAAAATAGCCAATGAGGATGGGGATGAGTAGGCAGAAATACTGCATAAAACACCTGTCCGATAACGGTAAAAATATGCCAATTGTAGCATTCTTGTCATGAGAAGGATGTATAGAAGGCGTAACGGTAGGAAAAGCTGTTGTGCGGTAAGCAACATTGTATTTGCAGAATTAATTTACGGTACAAGGTCGTATGAAAAGCGAAATTGGATTTCAGACGACCTTGTCGATGGGTTTCGTCCTGCTGTTTATCATGAATATAGGCTTTATATCGTGAAACCGGGCGCAAGTCCTGTGAACTTGCCATGCTTGATACGGACTATTTATTATAGGCGTTAGCTTCGATAGGGTACGGTTTGTCTAGCCACCAATTCTCAAGGCTTTTTTGATACCCATATTTTTCGAAAGAAAATCTAATGCCTCATTTTCGGATTTTCAACCAATTTGTCCCCTCTCTCCGTGGGAGAGGGTTAGGGAGAGGGCAGTAAGCCGCAGGCTTACATTCAGGTTTCTAGGTTTCGCAAAAAATCTTCTGAAAGGTCGTCTGAAAGGTTGCCCCGTCAAGAGGCTGAGTACACTGAGAACGAGCGAAACAAATTTCGCCAACACGGAACGCTAAAACCTTTTCAAAAAGGAAAATACGATGAAATTCAATCAAATCCATTTATTGTGTATTGCCGCAGCCTTGGCGCTTGCAGGCTGTAAAAACACAGAAGTTCCGTTAAACAGTCAGGTTGAATTGCCCGAAACATTTACGCAGGATGCGGCGGCGAAGGGCGATGCGGACATCGGGGCGTGGTGGCAGCAGTGGAACGATCCGGTGTTAAGCGGATTAATCGCGCAGGGTTTGGCGCAGGGGCATGATGTGAAAATCGCTGTCAGCCGTCTGAACGAAGCCCGTGCCGTGGCGGGGGCGGCGCGTGCCGATTTGGGGCTGACCGTCGGACTGAGCGGCAAGGCGGGGGCGAATGACAGCAAAATGGATAACCCGCTCGACAGCAATGCCAGGGCGTTGCTCTCGCGTTATCCGCAGGCCTCGTCTTTAAACGACGACACTATCGATTCTCAAGGCACCAGCCTGTACGGCGGATTGACTGCTTCGTGGGAGCCGGATATTTTCGGTAAGAAACGCAGCGATGCCGATGCCGCCCGTTATGCCGCGCTCGGACAACAAGAATTGGCGTATGGCGCGCAAATGCTGGTGGCGGGCGATATTGCCGACAATTATTTCAAGGCGCGTGCAGCGCAAGGTCGTCTGAAAACAGCCGACCAAACCGTTGCCACTTTGCGGCGTATGGTGCGCTATATCGAAGGGCGTTTTAAGGCGGGACATGTCAGCGGCTATGAAGTGAACGAGGCGAAAGTGCAACTGACCTCGGCGGAAGCCAAACGTGCCACGATAGGGGCGGAATATGCCGCTTATGTGCGCAGTATCGCCGTGTTGACCGGCAACGTGCCTCAGACGTTTACGCTGCCCGAATCGTCTGCCGATGTGTTGGCGCGCCAACCCTCCGCGCCGGGCGGGCAGACGCCTCAAGGCTTGCTGGAACGCCGCCCCGACCTGCGCGCACAGGCGGCTCAAGTCAATGCCTATGCCGCCAAATTCGCCAGTGCCAAAGCCGATTTGCTGCCGCGCTTCACCATCAGCTTTATGGGGCAGGGCGGGCGCATCGGTGTGGACGGCGACCGTTCTCTGACCGGCTGGGCAAGTTTGCTGTCGGTGGGCATACAGACGCCGCTGTTCACTAACGGCCGCATCAAAGCCAATATCAAAGCCGCCGACGCGCGCCTTCAGACGGCATTGCTGGAATACGACAAACGGCTCCTGACCGCGCTGGGCGAAGTCGACAGCGCGTATCAAGGCGTGGAATCGCTAAGCCGTCAAACCGAACTGCTGCAAACCGCCCATAATCAGGCGGCACGCCACGCGGCCGATACGGAAAAAATGTTCCGCAACGGCTACAAAACGCTGGATGTCGCCCTCAAAGCCCATATCGCCGAAGGCCAAATGCAGGAAAACCTGATTGCGGCGCGGCTGGCAAGGGCGCAGATGCTGGTGTCGCTGTATAAGGCATTGGGCGGAGGCTGGTCGAAATAAAAAAAGCAAAAAGGTCGTCTGAAAAATTTCAGACGACCTGGATTTATTAGAAGAATGGAAAATTCCTGATATCGGTATAAATAAGGTTGCCGATTAAAAAGTTTTAGTGGGTATAAGACTAAATTTGTGTGTGAGGAAGTGGTGATGAATCGATGCGGACCGTATTTAGTTAGTGATATAAGGGAGTTTTAGAAATGAATGAGAAAAGCAGACTGTCTGCCCCATTTTTGCCAAACCAATATCTGGAAAGATTGGGTTAGGATTTTCAATGATGAAATTTTATTATTTGACTATCAGTCACAACATCCCATGCGGGATTGGGTTTTACAATAATTATCTACTGCCAGAGGAGTTGCTCCCCTCCTTCCAACTGAACGATTTTAAGGTGGAATATGGTTCTCTTCCCTGGTATGCGGGAATAACACGGAAGCGTAAAAAAATTATACTTCCTGATAATCTCATTTTGGTCTCTAATTTAAGGGAATATGACTACCCTGTACGTAGTTTATCTGAATACACTTATATCATTACCCAAGAATTTATGCGGTGTTTAGAGGGAATGAAGACAAATATTTTACAAATAAAACCTGTAAAATATATGAATGGGAAAACAAAAAATATCATATCAAATCGTGTTTATTATGCGATGACAACAGATAAGTTAGAACTGGAAGAAGTTGTAAATCTTAAAGAATGTGAATATGAGCAGGTTTATGGAGTTGATGAATTACTCAAAATGAGCATTTTGGATAATTGTGATTACGATTTATTTGATATTAAACATGAGACTAAATGTTCTTTGATTGTTTCGGAAAAATTTCGACAAAAGGCTAATGATTTGAAGTTGGAGTATCTGGAATTTCTGCCTGTTGAGTTGACTAAGTTAATTACAACCAAAGAATGGATGGCTACGGAGATAAATTCTTTGCCTAGATATACCCCTGTTTAATAAATTTTATATGTATTGTTTGGTACTCAAAAAAGGTCGTGAAAAGGTCGTCTGAAAAATTTCAGACGACCTGGGTTTATTAGAGGAATGGAAAATTCCTGATATCGGTATAAATAAGGTTGCCAATTAAAAAGGTTAGTGGGTATAAGACTAAATTTGTGTGTGAGGAAGTGGTGATGAATCGATGTGAACTGTATTTAGTTAGTGATGTTGTTGAAAGCGGAAGGATTGGTAAGCTTCATGTAGGGGATGATCAAGAAGATACTTGCCAAGAAATCAAAGGTTTTGTATTAAACCCTATGAGGATTTCTAAAAAATCAAAAATATTTTTAGATAATTATGAAAATATAATGTTCTCGTTAGAAAATAAAAAAATAATAGGTATGCAGATAAATTTTGAGAACAAAAATGCCAAATCTGTAGTTTTAAATGATTTGTTTTCAGAATTCTCGAGTATTGATGACTGGATAAATTTCGCTGAAAAGTACAATTGGCTATGTGAGAAGAACTCTTCAATATATGTATTTAGAAAAAATAATGTTTTTATCTATGTGAATGATCAGGGTATGCTTTATTTGATATCTGTTTGTTAAATTATTGATTTATATAAATTTTGATTAATGTTTGGTGTGTGTGGGACACGGGTGCAAGGATGTTGGGATTGGAAAGCATCCGAAGAAGGATGCTGAAGAAGCCAAAGTAGGATTGGTAAACAAAAAAGCCTGAACATTATGTTCAGGCTTTTGAAATTTGGCTCCCCGACCTGGGCTCGAACCAGGGACCTGCGGATTAACAGTCCGTCGCTCTACCGACTGAGCTATCGGGGAATGGGGTGCATTATATCGTCTGAAAAAAAAGTGTCAATATTATTTTTCAGATGGAGCGTAGTAATATTACAAATAGTTGAATGTTAAAAGTATTTATTTTGTGAATAGTTGTGTTTGAAACCAATATAGTACAAATGGCAATAGGCGTAGTTGGCCTGTCAGGATGCTATTTTGTCTAATATTTGGCGTTGACAAGTTTGCCATTGCGGAACTCTTGGTGTTGCATTACGGCGCCGTTATAGGCGTATGTGGTGAGTGAGCCATCGTTTGGTGTGGCGCGGAATTGCATCAGTTGGCTGCGGCTTAAGGTATAGGGGTCTGTCCGCTTCCGGCTGTTGTCGCTGTAAAAATCTTGTACGGTATATTGATCGCCGCGTTTGTTTTTCAATTGACGGTAGTAGCCGCCCTTGACGGCGCTGTTGCTGGGATTGCCGTGTGTATCGAAATAAGTCACGATTTGTTCGTCAATAATATTGATGCCGCCTGTATTGTTTGGGGCGGTTTTATTTTTGTCTAAGGTAATCGGGATGTTGACGGAAGTGCCGAGTCCGACATGGTGTCCGATACCGGTTCCTATGCCTAAACCGATGGACATGCCAGGCGTGCCGGCGGTGCAGGCGCAGAGTGTGGAAGAGAGAAGGATGAGGGGAATTGAGGGTTTCATGGCATTTCCTCGCTATGGGTATGAACCTGATTGCAGACGGTAACGGAAAGGCGTGGTTTTGCCTCGGATGGGCAATGATGTTATGAAACTAAAGCCGAATGTGGCGACTTTCTTATTGAATTATATCGTTTTTATTCGGTTGAGGACGTTAGCTTTGATTAAGGTGGGAGAAAGAAGCATTAAGACTGTATGGATAATAAGGATATCGGCGTATGGCGGTATGAAGTCGGGAAAATCTGCGATATAGCATATATATAGTGTAGAATGCTGTTCAGACGACCCTTCAGACGGATTTTTCTGCAAAGTAAAAAGGTTAAGAATATTTGGATATTCGCTCCCTATTTAATCGATAACGAATTCTGGAAAAAACAATGAAAACCTTGAAATTTACCAAAATGCACGGTTTGGGCAATGATTTTATGGTGGTAAACGGTATCGGGCAGGATTTTGATCCGCTGACTGCGCCGCTTGCCGAATGGTCAGACCGTTTTAGAGGGGTGGGCTTCGATCAGTTGCTGTTGGTGGAAAAGCCTTCTTCCGATGCGGTGGATTTCCGTTATCGTATATTCAATGCGGACGGCAGTGAGGTGGAGCAGTGTGGCAATGGTGCGCGCTGTTTTGCCCGATTTGTGGCGGATAAAGGCTTGACCGATAAAAAGGAAATTTTGGTTGAAACGGCTAAGGGTGTGATTATTCCCAAGCTGTTGGATAATGGTTTGGTTACCGTGAATATGGGCAAGCCGCGCTTTACGTCGTCTGAAATTCCGTTTGTACCGGTTCCTGACGAAGCGGATGATGCTTTGACGCATATGGTGATGGTCGGTTTGGAAACGGTGCAGGTCAGTTGTGTGAATATGGGCAATCCTCATGCTGTGATCGTGTTGGAGGATGTACAGACTGCGCCCGTGGCTCATTGGGGCGAAGCCATTGAGTCGCACGAACAGTTTCCGGAACGTGTCAACGTCGGCTTTATGCAGATTGTCGATAGGGAGTCTATCCGCCTGCGCGTATTTGAACGCGGCGTGGGTGAAACGCAAGCTTGCGGTACGGGGGCTTGTGCGGCTGTGGTTGCGGGCGTCCGTTTGGGGCTGTTGGCGGAAGGTGTGCCTGTGAAGGTTTCGCTGCCGGGCGGGGATTTGTTTATTACTTGGTCGCATGGTGAGGACGTTTTGATGACCGGGCCTGTTCAAACGGTTTTTGAAGGCGAGTTGCAGTATTCATGATTTGGACGAATTTGGATTTTCTCGCCGTTGTTGCTTATGGGCTGGTTTTTTTTGGATTGATTTTCCGCGCTGAAATGTTCCAGTGGTTTTGGGCTTCGGTTGTGTTGTGGCTGGGTGTGTCGATTTTGGGATCGCAGCTTTTGCCGGGAATGTGGGGGATTACCCATGTCGGTCCGTTGTTTGTCCCGCATTTTTATCTGACTTTTGCCAGTGTGTTTTTCTTTGCTTTTCATTGGAAAAAGCAGGCGGATACTGGTTTTTGGCAGGCGGATTTGCGTTATCCGTTTTTGAGCGTGTTTGCCGTCAGCAATGTATTGATGACTTTGGCTTTTGTGTCGATTGCCGCGATATTGTATTTTCTGATGCCGGGTCGTTCTTTGGCTTTTACGTTTCCGGCATTGTTGAAACTGTATGCGCTCAAGCCTGTTTATTGGTTTATTTTGCAGCTTGTCATGATGGCGGTTTTTTATCTGCACCGCAGAAGTATTGCCAAGCAGTCGCCGGCGGTGTTCAGTAAAGCGCAACTCAGACTGGGCTGGCTGATGGCTTTGGTCATGCAGACTTTAGTCACGGGGGCGATAGTCGGAGAAATCGGACTTCATTAGGACGCATCAAACCAAACAACCAAAAGTTATAAATAAAGAAACATTCGATATTGGTTTTTCAGACGACCTGTCTTTAATATACAGGTCATATCACATCAAAATCTGGAGTAGAAAATGAAGATTGCAAACAGCATCACCGAGCTGATCGGCAACACCCCGTTGGTCAAATTAAACCGTTTGACTGAAGGTTTGAAAGCCGAAATCGCCGTCAAACTGGAATTTTTCAATCCCGGCAGCAGCGTGAAAGACCGCATCGCCGAAGCGATGGTTGAAGCCGCCGAAAAAGCGGGCAAAATCGGTAAGGATACCGTAATTGTGGAAGCGACCAGCGGCAATACGGGTATCGGTTTGGCAATGGTGTGCGCGGCGCGCGGCTACAAGCTGGCAATCACGATGCCTGAAAGCATGAGTAAAGAACGCAAAATGCTGCTGCGTGCGTTCGGTGCGGAATTGATTTTGACTCCTGCGTCCGAAGGTATGGCAGGGGCGATTGCAAAAGCACAAGCCTTGGTGGACGAGCATCCCGATACTTATTTCATGCCGCGCCAATTCGATAACGAGGCGAACCCGCAAATCCACCGCGAAACGACCGCCGAAGAAATTTGGCGCGATACCGACGGTAAAGTCGATATTTTTGTGGCGGGTGTCGGTACGGGCGGTACGGTTACCGGCGTGGGCGAAGTGTTGAAAAAATACAAACCCGAAGTCAAAGTCGTTGCTGTCGAGCCTGAAGCTTCTCCGGTTTTGAGCGGTGGCGAAAAAGGTCCGCACCCGATTCAAGGTATTGGCGCCGGCTTTATCCCTACCGTGTTGAATACCAAAGTATATGACAGCGTTTCCCAAGTTCTGAACGAGGCGGCATTTGAAACCGCCCGCGCGATGGCGGAAAAAGAAGGTATTTTGGTCGGCATTTCTTCCGGTGCGGCAGTATGGAGCGCGCTGCAGCTTGCCAAACAGCCTGAAAATGAAGGCAAACTGATTGTCGTGCTGCTGCCTTCTTATGGCGAACGCTATCTTTCTACGCCTCTGTTTGCCGATTTGGCATAATAGGGTCGGGAGAAAATAAGTGATAAAAAAGACCGCTTCGGCGGTCTTTTTTGCGGTCTTGCGGCATGGTGTGGCGCAAAATGGATTTATAGTGGATTAAATTTAAATCAGGACAAGGCGACGAAGCCGCTGACAGTACAGATAGTACGGCAAGGCGAGGCAACGCCGTACTGGTTTAAAGTTAAT
>CALDNV010000121.1:0-8297 GCA_937914605.1 uncultured Neisseria sp. | reverse complement strand
CGATTCACTTGGTGCTTCAGCACCTTAGAGAATCGTTCTCTTTGAGCTAAGGCGAAGCAACGCCGTACTGGTTTAAAGTTAATACACTATAAAACAAAGGTCGTC
Source organism: uncultured Neisseria sp. (assembly GCA_937914605.1). Classification (GTDB taxonomy): domain Bacteria; phylum Pseudomonadota; class Gammaproteobacteria; order Burkholderiales; family Neisseriaceae; genus Neisseria. The sequence continues at coordinate 8,192 of CALDNV010000121.1, read as the reverse complement.
TGAAAACCTGTTTCCACGTTTTCAGACGACCTCTTGGTCTTCATACGCTTACACGAACCAATCAGAAAAACAGCTCGCGCCAGCTGATACGTTGCAGACCACAGATACGGCCTTTTACTTCCAGCGATTGCGCATTATTCAGCAACAAGCTGCGTTGGTCACCCTCTTTGCCTGAGAAGCATCTATTGTTGGGCGTACCAGATCCCAACCCAAGCTCTTTATCCGTACCGGTTTCACCGCTGTCACCATCGGCAGTAACAGGATCGTCTGTACGCTTGTTCGGATCGATAAAGGTGAAGCTGACAATACCTTCTTGAGTCAAACCGTTGGCGTATTGCGTACCGAAACCGCTCAATTCACGCTTAAATATATCAGGCGTAAAACGTGCGCTACGGCTATTGAGTGCACCGCCGTTATCAGCATTGATGCCGAGGAAGGTCGTGCTGGTTACAGTTGACTTATTGTTGCTGACAGGCATACACAAGTCTTTTTCCGCTTCCTCCTTGCCGATAGTCTTACCTCCATCGGAAGCGTACTTGCGTATTGTAACGATGGCAGTCCGCAGGATCATGGTCGGCTTAATGCTGACACGCTCGCCAGGACGCAGATTGATGAACCAGCCCTTATGTTTCTCTTCAATTTTTTCGTTGCTCAGATACAAGGCTTTACTGGTTTGCGACTGATTGTTTCCATCGTTATATGACTGCTCTACCTCAGTAATAGTTTGTTCGCGCAGGTTTTGCGCGACGACACCCTGATTTGTTTTGTCTTCAAAGAGATCTTTCGGCGTTTTATCCAATTTTTGGATAATACCGTAAATCGATTGTGTCTCAGCATTGCTCAAATCACTTTGGTAGATTTCGCTACCCGTACCGAAAATCACGACGTATTCCTTAGCTCCTTTTCGTGATACGGCAGGAGCCGAGGTAATCGGCTTGCTTGACGAACCGGAGAAGATTTTGACCGCAGTCCAATCTTTCGGAGCTGCCCCACGCAGGTCAAAGCGGTACATATTCCCCCCTCGGTCGCCTGCAAAGGCAAAATCGACAACCCCATCAAAATCGGTATCGAGCAAAGTTGGCGTGGACAGCCCGCCTACACCATCCTTCACGACAATTTTCGCCAGTTGATCACCGGGTTTACCTGCTACAGCCTGACCGCGTTTCTCGCCTGTACCGACTTCTTTACCAAGCATTTCGTAAACATATAACGCCGTTTCGTTGGCTGTCGCATCCTTTTCTTCAGCTGCATAGCCACTGGCAAGGAAGCCTGCGTAACGGATGTTTTCATCCAGTTTGGCACTACCGTCAGTTTCACGTTTGATGGAAACACGACCGATTTGCGGCGTACCGATGGTAAAGCCCAAAGTATTGTCTTTACCTTTGGCCGTTTCAAACAAAGGAACTTTATCGCTCCAAGCAGCCGCGTCCAGACCGGTATTGGTGGTTTGATCTTCTTTACCGCCTATATTGAGAGCGTATGCACCACGTCCGCCTTGTCCCATTGCGCCAAACATAAAGACACGTTGCTGAAACTTACTGCCTTGTTCAGCTACAGCAGTCTGACGCAGGGTAAAGCCACCATTTACGCCGTATTTATGGTTTTCAATGGATTTTCCGTAATCCGCATGTGCGATGTCTTTCAATACTTTGGCAAGCGTAATCGGGTTGCCCGAAGCATCGTTTTCGCGCTCCATCGCTGAAGGAAGATAGCTGACTTTCAAATCATAAGGATGTTCGCCTGCCGTACTTTGGAAAATATGAACCATACCGTCGTTGGCTGCGGCAACCAAATATTTGCGGCGACCATGCTCCTGATTACCGACTGCAGCAACAGAACCATCCAAAATATCGCCCAGATCACGCTCTCCGGGTTTACGCTCACGGTAAGGCTTGTATGCACTATCATCATTACCGACCCTGCCCGTCCAATTAAGCAGTTTTTTCCACTCGTCTTTGTCACTATTCTCAATGCCGAAATAGGCATTGTTGACTTTATCAGTAGGGATGGCGTCGATAAAGTAAGTATTAGAACCTGTGTTAATCAATGTTTTACGATTACCAAAGGAAGGCTGGGTAACTGTACCTTCCCGTCTACCATCACTATTATTCAATTTATTAAATAAAATCTGACTGCTCCAAGAGCCGGTATTCAGCTTGATGGTTGCTGCCAAATCGGGAATGCCGCTACTGGAAGTTGCCGGAGCAGTACCGCCATCTAAAGTAATCGGTTCACTTTGGCTATCATTTTTAATCGTATCTGTAATGGTTTTGAATGCCTCAAGTAAGGTTTCTGATTTATTAGCAATGTAATACCACTCTTTTTTACTGGCGCCTCGCTTCAGATAATCTTCACCTGCCAGGGTAATATCGCCACCAAAACCTACAGTAAATGTTTGAACAGTTTGCTTTTTGTAGTCCCCAAAATCATTTGGGTCACCATCCCAGCTCTTACCCGCTTTATCCTCACCACCGACTTTAAAGTCTTTTTCTGCCAGTTTTTTACTGAAAAAGGCCAAACCGTTACCGCGATCCCAAAACTGATCGTAGGAAGGCTCTGCCCTCATACAACGTAAAAGCCTATCCTGCCCTTTTCGTTCACCGAAATATTCGTATGCTTTCTGGTAATCTTCGCTATCATAAGCATTATGAACTCTCCAATTGTAATCTTTGGCAGCATAATAAAAACGACGGGCATCATAATCAAAAATCGTCCTATCTGGCCAATATGGCGAATTACCACAATAAGAGCTATAGTTGGCATCACCATCTGACATCATGACGACATACGATTTTTGACAACGATACTCGACCTTAGGCATGACGATTGTACTGACAATTTCAAAATAGCGGCGTGTTGCTGGGGTTGCATAGCCAGTACTCATCTTGTTGACACGCGTTTTCATTGCTTCTGGGTCAGAACTGAAAAAATCAGCATCTGATCGACCATTGTTATGAAGCGTCTGCAACCCCCAGTTAAACTGATCCTTATATTGATCAAGAATATCATTTAGCGCGTTTTTCGTTACTTCTAACCTATTTAAAGGTTCTCCTCTTTTATTTCTGGCTCCCGGCACAATCGTCCCCATACTCGCCGAATCATCAATAAAAAACATAATATTATGTTTAACTTTCGGTTGTTCAGTAATCTGGGACTCGTTTTGCAAATAAAGCGGGGTTTTGGCAAACTGCGCTTGAGCTTGCGATACCGCCCCCATCATGGCGAGCGCGGAGGCGATGCTGTAAATCATCGGACGGATGGAGCCGGGGCAACGTGAAGATTTGTTTTTCATAATGCGTTCTTTTTTCATAAAATCGTCGGTTGACGGATGATGACGTTGTTTTTATTTTCTCGGAATGAGATTCTAACATTTACGATGTCATTTATGTGGGGTTCGGGCTGTTTTTTTTATCTGATGCGGCGAACAATGGCGAAAATGAAACAGGCGGCGCGATTGTAAAGGTAAAATCCGTTGCCAAGTCACGGCTTGAACGATGCGGCTTTTTGACGTAGAATGCATTGCTTCTACGGCATAGGCAGCTATGCCTGAAAAAGCACGTTACGCAGCAAAACCAAGGCTGCGGGGCGTGTTTTTTTTTAGCCGATATTTTCTCAGGCGGTCTTTTTTGTAAACAATTTTCAGACGACCCCTGCCCGTTTCTGCAAACCGACCATCATCAGGCAAACAGGATTCATCATGACCACTCCGGCTCTTCTCGTTCTCGCTGACGGCAGCGTATTTCACGGCACATCAATCGGTTACGAAGGTTCGACTTCCGGCGAAGTCGTGTTCAACACTTCCATGACCGGCTATCAGGAAATCCTGACCGACCCGTCCTACTGCAAACAAATCGTTACCCTCACCTACCCCCACATCGGCAATACCGGCACCAACGCCGAAGATGAAGAAAGCCGCAGCGTTTATGCCGCAGGCTTGATTATCCGCGACCTGCCGCTGCTGCACAGTAACTTCCGCGCCTCCGAAAGCCTGCACGACTATCTGGTGCGCAACAAAACCGTCGCCATCGCCGACATCGACACCCGCCGCCTCACCACGCTGCTGCGTGAAAAAGGCGCACAAGGCGGCGCGATTCTGACCGGTGCGGATGCTACGATTGAAAAAGCGCAAGAACTCATCGCCGCGTTCGGCAGCATGGTTGGCAAAGACTTGGCAAAAGAAGTTTCCTGCACAGAAGCCTACGAATGGACCGAAGGCGAATGGGCGTTGGGCAAAGGTTTCGTTACCCCTGCCGAACAGCCTTACCACGTCGTCGCCTACGATTTCGGCGTCAAAACCAACATCCTGCGCATGCTCGCCTCTCGCGGCTGCCGCCTGACCGTCGTTCCCGCCCAAACCAGCGCGGAAGAAGTATTGGCACTCAATCCTGACGGCGTATTCCTGTCCAACGGCCCCGGTGACCCCGAGCCTTGCGACTATGCCATCAAAGCCGTACAAAAACTGATGGAAAGCGGCAAACCGATTTTCGGCATTTGCTTAGGACACCAGCTGATCAGCCTCGCCATCGGCGCAAAAACCCTGAAAATGCGCTTCAGCCATCACGGCGCCAACCACCCAGTACAAGACTTGGACAGCGGCAAAGTCGTCATTACCAGCCAAAACCACGGTTTCGCCGTCGATGCCGACACTCTGCCCGCCAATGCACGCATTACCCACAAATCCTTGTTCGACAACACCTTGCAAGGCATCGAGCTGACCGACAAACCCGTGTTCTGTTTCCAAGGCCACCCCGAAGCCAGCCCAGGCCCGCAGGATGTCGGCTATCTGTTCGACAAATTCATTGACAATATGAAAGCGGCGAAGCAATAAAGCGAATTTTTCAGACGGTCGTCAAATCCGGCAGGCCGTCTGAAAATCAAGCAGTTCAAAACCCTGTAACTCAAGTCAGAAAGGAAACTCCCATGACTGAAAAACAAATGCGCATCCTCTCCGTAGTCGCCACCCTGGCCGCCGTCGGTATGTACGTTTCTTATATCCCGCAAATCCAAAACAACCTTGCCGGCAACCCCGGCTCGCCGTTGCAACCCCTCGTCGCCGCCATCAACTGCACATTATGGTTTGCCTACGGCTTTTTGAAAGAAAAACGCGACTACCCCATCATACTGGCAAACGCCCCCGGTATCATTTTGGGTTTGATTACGTTTGTCACTAGTTTTTAAGGAAGTTTTCAGACGGCCTGTGCAACATAAAAACGCAAAAGGTCGTCTGAAAAAAGATTGTCTTGCCGCAACATTTAATTCAATCAGCAACCCCATCCCCTCTCCCGTGGGAGAGGGCTAGGGAGAGGGCAGCAAGCCGCAAGGCTTGCACAAACAGCAACCCGACAACAAAAATGAACCCGCCCGAAAAACTATTGACCGCCGACAACCCCGCCCTGCATCAACGTGCCAAAGCCATGCGTCAAGAAATGAGCGAGGCGGAAGCAAAATTGTGGCAGCACCTGCGGGCAGGCCGTCTGAACGGCTATAAATTCCGCCGCCAGCAGCCGATTGGAAACTATATTGTTGATTTCATGTGCGTAACGCCCAAGCTGATTGTCGAAGCAGACGGAGGGCAGCACACACAACAAGCCGCATACGACCACGCGCGGACAGCATATCTCAACAGCCTGGGCTTTACCGTGCTGCGTTTTTGGAATCACGAGATTTTGCAGCAGACAAACGATGTGCTGGCAGAAATCCAGCGCGTGTTGCAGGAATTGGAAAAGCAGCCTGCACGGTAGCAGATGACTGATTTTGATTGGATTTTTGAAAATTATAGGGTGCAGGCTGCCTGAATTGAGCATTTATAAAGGTCGTCTGAAAAACAAAAAAGCAGTCTGCACAACCTATTTTCCTTGCAGAACCCTTAATCCTAACAGCCGCCCCGTCCTCTCTCCAGTGGGAGAGAGTTAGAGAGAGGGCAACAAACCGCAAGGTTTGTATTGGGGCGGTTAGGGTGTTGGGAAAAGTTGCCGCAACTTGGAGAATACCCTCTCCCCAGCCCTCCCCCACGGGGGAGGGAGCAGGTTACAGCGGATTCAAGCGTTGCAGGTCGTCTGAAAAAGAATGCCCGAAACATCAACAGCAGGAATTTTTCAGGTAGCCTTTTATCGCAAGGCAGATGGAACAAACGCCGCGAGCGTTTTTTCAGACGGCCTTTGAACCCATCGGTAAGGTGTGCGCTGCAAGGCACGCACGCGGTGGGTTGGGGTTGCAGGGAAAATGGAGAACCCGCGCGCGTACCCTACACTCCTTACATGTGAGCTACGGCTTACTGTTCTTGTTGGAGCCAATCATGAAGAATGATGACATAGATAATAAAGCAAGTTTTGAAATACAAAAATTACTAAAAGATGCTAACTTACATGATGTAATAACTGATATTTCTCAAATTACTACGAACATTCCACTTATTGGAACACTAGTTAAATTAATGAAATTCACATCAAAAGTACAAGAAGAAATATTTACATTTAAAATCAAATACTTTTTATATGAATTAAAAAACATATCAATTGAAAAACGGAGAGAAAAAATAGATGAAATTAATAAATCAGAAAAACTTCAATATTCCATTGGCTTAGTAATTTTGGATCAACTACAATATATCGATATAAATTATAAACCTACCATACTAGGAAAATTATTTGCCTCATATATAAATGAAATTATTAGTTTGGAAGAATATTTTCGTTTAGCTCACATTGTGTCTAATACTTTTTATATGGATTTAATTGCACTTAAGAAATATAGTGAAAATGGCAAATATAGAAACGAAACTATATATAATTCTCTTGTACAATCAGATGGTGAATTAGTTCAAATAAATTTTGAGAAATTTCAAAAAATTATAAATGGAGAAAAACTTTCAAAAGATGACAATTTTCCCATTCTCACAGACCTTGGAAATTTACTTTTAAAAGCTGGATTCTAAACAAAGTTTTAATTAAAGAAGAAAGACCCCCCCATGCCCAAACGTACCGACCTAAAATCCATCCTTATCATCGGCGCCGGCCCTATCGTTATCGGTCAGGCCTGCGAATTTGACTATTCAGGCGCACAGGCCTGCAAAGCTTTGCGTGAAGAAGGCTATAAAGTCATTCTGGTGAATTCCAACCCCGCCACCATCATGACCGACCCTGAAATGGCGGATGTTACCTACATCGAGCCGATTATGTGGCAGACGGTGGAGAAGATTATCGCCAAGGAGCGGCCCGATGCGATTCTGCCCACGATGGGCGGCCAGACCGCGCTGAACTGTGCGCTGGATTTGGCGCGCAACGGCGTGTTGGCGAAATACAATGTCGAGCTGATCGGCGCAACGGAAGATGCGATCGACAAGGCGGAAGACCGCGGCCGCTTTAAGGAGGCGATGGAGAAAATCGGCCTCTCCTGCCCGAAATCCTTTGTCTGCCACACGATGAACGAAGCCTTGGCGGCGCAGGAACAGGTCGGCTTCCCGACGCTGATTCGTCCGTCTTTCACGATGGGCGGTTCGGGCGGCGGCATTGCCTACAATAAAGATGAGTTTTTGGCGATTTGTGAACGCGGTTTCGATGCGTCGCCTACGCATGAGCTGCTGATTGAGCAGTCCGTCCTCGGCTGGAAAGAGTACGAGATGGAAGTGGTGCGCGATAAGGCCGACAACTGCATCATCATCTGCTCGATTGAAAACTTCGACCCGATGGGCGTGCATACGGGCGACTCGATTACGGTTGCGCCGGCGCAAACGCTGACGGACAAAGAATACCAAATCATGCGCAACGCAAGCTTGGCGGTATTGCGCGAAATCGGCGTGGACACGGGCGGCTCGAACGTGCAGTTTGCGGTGAACCCTGAAAACGGCGAGATGATTGTGATTGAGATGAACCCGCGCGTGAGCCGTTCGTCCGCGCTGGCTTCCAAAGCAACCGGCTTCCCGATTGCGAAAGTAGCGGCGAAACTGGCGGTCGGCTTTACGTTGGACGAGTTGCGCAACGACATCACCGGCGGCCGCACGCCTGCGTCGTTCGAGCCTTCCATCGACTATGTCGTCACCAAAATCCCGCGTTTTGCGTTTGAAAAATTCCCCGCCGCAGACGACCGCCTGACCACGCAGATGAAATCGGTGGGCGAAGTGATGGCGATGGGCCGCACCATTCAGGAAAGTTTTCAAAAAGCCCTGCGCGGCTTGGAAACCGGCTTGTGCGGCT
>CALDNV010000120.1:0-6850 GCA_937914605.1 uncultured Neisseria sp. | reverse complement strand
TAACAAACAGGTTGAATTGACCGGTGACAATATCAATGACGCGCAACCCAGTTTCGACCAAATGGGTGCGCCTGCCGTCAGTCTGAGCTTGGATAGCGCAGGCGGCAGTATTTTCGGCGAATTGACCGCCGCCAACGTCGGTAAACGCATGGCGATGGTGTTGATCGATCAAGGCAAATCCGAAGTGGTTACCGCACCGGTTATCCGTTCCGCTATTACCGGTGGACGCGTGGAAATTTCCGGCAGCATGACGCAGGCGGAAGCCAATGATACTTCCTTGTTGCTGCGTGCCGGTTCTCTCGCCGCACCGATGCAAATCGTGGAAGAGCGCACCATCGGTCCGTCTTTGGGTAAAGAAAACATTGAAAAAGGTTTCCATTCGACCTTATGGGGCTTTACCGCCGTTGCTTTGTTCATGGTGGTTTACTACCGCCTGATGGGTTTCTTCTCGACCATCGCCCTGAGTACCAACATCTTGTTCTTAGTCGGTATTTTGTCTGCCATGCAGGCGACGCTGACGCTGCCCGGTATTGCCGCATTGGCGTTGACGCTGGGTATGGCGATTGACTCCAACGTATTGATTAACGAACGTATCCGCGAAGAGTTGCGCGAAGGCGTGCCGCCGCAACAGGCAATCAACCTCGGTTTCCAACACGCATGGGCAACCATCGTCGACTCCAACCTGACCTCTCTGATTGCCGGTATTGCCCTTTTGGTATTCGGTTCCGGCCCGGTCCGCGGGTTTGCCGTCGTACACTGTCTGGGTATCCTGACTTCGATGTACTCATCCGTCGTCGTTTTCCGCGCCTTAGTGAATCTTTGGTACGGACGCCGCCGCAAATTGCAGAACATTTCCATCGGCGCAGTATGGAAACCTAAAGCCGAAACAGCGGCTGGCAAGGAGTAAGACATGGAACTCTTCAAAATCAAACGCGACATCCCGTTTATGAGCTACGGCAAACTGACGACGTTTATTTCGTTGGTAACCTTCATTGCCGCCGTATTCTTCCTCATTACCAAAGGTTTGAACTTCTCCGTCGAATTTACCGGCGGTACCGTGATGGAAGTGCAATATCAGCAGGGCGTGGACGTCAACAAAACCCGTGAAAAACTCGATACCCTGAAAATGGGCGATGTCCAAGTTCAGGCGTTGGGTACGAACAAACACATCATGATCCGCCTGCCCAACAAAGAAGGCGTAACTTCCGCGCAGCTTTCCAATCAGGTTATGGAATTGCTGAAAAAAGAGCAGCCTGACGTTACCCTGCGCCAAGTCGAATTTATCGGCCCGCAGGTCGGCGAAGAGCTGGTGACCAACGGTCTGATGGCATTAGGCTTCGTCGTGGCCGGTATCATCGTTTACCTGTCGATGCGCTTTGAATGGCGTTTCGCCGTATCCGCCATCATCGCGAATATGCACGACATCGTGATTATTTTGGGCTGCTTCGCCTTCTTCCAATGGGAATTTTCACTGACCGTGTTGGCGGGTATCCTTGCCGTATTGGGTTATTCCGTAAACGAATCCGTCGTCGTCTTCGACCGTATCCGCGAAAACTTCCGCAAACCGAGCATGCGCGGACACACCGTTCCGCAAGTCATCGACAATGCGATTACCGCCACCATGAGCCGTACCATCATCACCCACGGCTCGACCGAGGCAATGGTCGTTTCCATGCTGGTGTTCGGCGGCGCAGCGTTGCACGGTTTCTCAATGGCATTGACCATCGGCATCGTGTTCGGTATTTACTCTTCAGTCTTGGTAGCCAGCCCGCTCTTGCTGATGTTCGGCCTGAGCCGCGAAAATATCGCGAAGGAAGTGAAGAAAAAAGAAGAAGTCGTGGTCTGATGGCTATGATTGCGATGTGAAGGGGTCGTCTGAAAACTTGGAAACAGGTTTTCAGACGACCTTTTTGTTGCGCCATCAAACATGGCATTCAAACCGGCTTTGTGCTATATAGAGGGTTTGTTTTGAGCAGGTACGGCTTTGCTCTGTGCCGGGCTGAAGAAAATGGCTTGCAAAAGCGTTAAGTATTAGCCAATCGGTTTGCACCGTCTGTCGCAGTATTTTCCGAATATAGCCTGTATCGTTTTGATGGTTTCACAAGGAATCCTGTTTAATAAGATGGATTCCGTTGTTTCAAATGAATTGAAAGATAAAATATGGATGCTTTACAACTTTTGACCACACGTCGCTCGTCTAAAAAACTTACCGCCCCCGCGCCGAATGCGGAACAGCTCGAATATATGCTGCAAGCGGCTACGCAGGTTCCCGACCATGGCAATATGCGTCCGTTTCGTTTTACCGTCATTCAAAGCGAGGCAGGCTTGCAACGTTTCCGCGAATTGTTGCGCCAAACGGTTACCGAGTTGAATTTTGGCGATGATGCGATGAAAAAAGCCGAGAAAGTCGGTAATATGGCGCCTATGGTGATCGGCGTGACTTTTGCGCCCAACCGCGAAGTGGCAAAACCCAAGCCCGAGTGGGAACAAATGTTGAGTGCGGGCTGCGCCGCTTACGGGCTGCAGCTTGCTGCGTCTGCGCAAGGTTTTGACAATGTGTGGATTACCGGAATGTGGGTCAACAGCCCGCTCTTGCGCGAAGCGTTTGGTTGTGAAGACAAAGATAAAATCATCGGGCTGATGATGGTTGGTTCGCCGACTGAGGCGGGCAGTGGCGCAAAAAATACCGATTTGGAGCAGTTTGTGACGGTTTGGTAAACAGCCTGAAGAATCGGCTTAACACGAGTCTGTATTCTGAAAAGTGAATCGGCGATATAAAAAGGTCGTCTGAAAACAGAAAATCCGTTTTCAGACGACCTTTTGTTGTGACATCCTTTGATGGCAAACATCAAGCCGGATTCATGAAGCTTTCGATTTCTTGCAAGGAAATGTCGGGCGTCGCGCCGTGTCTGGAAGCGACTAGGGCGCCGAGTGCGCAGGCGAAGGTAACGGCTTCTTGCGGCTCGGCATTGTTGAGCAGTTTATAGGTCAGCCCTGCCAAGAAGCTGTCGCCGGAGCCGACTGTATCGGCAACTTTGATGCGGAAGCCGCAGTGGCGGTAGAGTTCGCTGTCTTTGTATAAAATTGCACCGTGTCCGCCTAAAGTGACGCAGATGGTTTGTGCGCCGGTCAAGCGGTTGAGGTAGGCGATGTTTTGTTCGATGCTGTGGTAAGGTGAGCCGTAAATTGCGGACAGTTCGTACAATTCGTCGTCATTGAGCTTGAGCATATCTGCACGTTTCATGGTGGCGAGCAGGCGGTCGGTGTCGTAGTGGGGTTTACGCAGGTTGACGTCGAAGATTTTGAATTTGGCTTTTTCCATCAGTTTGTCTAATGCCGCACGGGAAACCTCGTCGCGGGTGGCAAGGCTGCCGAACACGAAGGCATCGGATTCGGCGACACGCTGCAAGGCGGCATCTTCGACGACGATGCGGTCCCACGCGCAGGGATATACGATTTCGTATGACGCGCTGCCGCATTTGTCCAGGATGACTTTGACAAGGCTGGTATCGCATTCTTTGCACACTTGCAGCAGGTCGGTATTGACGTTTTTCGCTTGGATTTGGCGCAGCAGCTCTTCGCCGTCGGCATCATCGCCTCGACGGCTGATGATGGCGGTATCAACCCCGAAGGATTGCAAACGGACCAAAACGTTCAGCGGCGCACCGCCCAACACTTTGCCGCTTGGAAAATCGTCCCACAACACTTCGCCGAAACTGGTTACTTTCATTTTAGACCTTCCTTGCTTTGAGTTGATCGGTTGGAACTGCTGCGCTGCGTACGGCTTACCCAGCATGTATTTGTAGTAAAACTCCAATACTTAGGCGCGTAAGCATTATGTTTTAAAATCTACCGACTGACAAGCAATCGTAGGCTTATCCGTTAGGAAGTTTGATTCATCACAAGATTGTGTTGAAAGTGTTTGAGTAGACGGGGGATTTTCGGTTTTGTTTTCTTTCGGATTGCCGGTTTTTATCATTCGGATAAGGTGGTTTTTTGAAATTTAAATACAAGTTGTGCGGGCGTATTGTCTTAATTGCCGATGGTATTGAAATTTGGCGCACAATAATCTTCTAGAAAACAAAGGTCGTCTGAAACCTGATCTTCGGTTTCAGACGACCTTTTATAGTGGATTAACTTTAAACCAGTACGGCGTTGCCTCGCCTTAGCTCAAAGAGAGCGATTCTCTAAGGTGCTGAAGCACCAAGTGAATCGGTTTCGTACTATCTGTACTGTCTGCGGCTTCGTCGCCTTGTCCTGACTTAAAGTTAATCCACTATATCTTTCGCAAGCCTTAAGCGGCTTCCCAGTAATCGATGTAAAGCTGCAATTCCATCTGATTGCGCCACTCGTTTGCCACAGGGCGGTAAACCGTGCGGATGTATTCGGGAATATCATCGGTACACCGCCAAAACATGGCTTCAAATTCGTAGCCGTCTTTTTGCAACCAGACTTTTTTATGTTTGCCCTCCGCGCCCAAAGGCTGTTGGCGGACGACGTGGAACTCGTCGGTAAAGCTCGGCGGCGCGAAGCCTTGTCCCCAAACGTGGCGGGCGAGGTTTTGCGCCTGCTCCAACGTGATGTCGCAGGCTTTCAGGCTTCCGTCGGTGATGAAGGTTTGCGACAAATCGTCTTCGCACACCATTTCGCGCACGGCTTCTTCAAAGGCGGTCTGAAACGCGGGAATGTTGTGTTCGAGTATGCTCAAGCCTGCCGCCATCGCGTGTCCGCCGAATTTCAAAATCAAATCGGGATGGCGTTTGGACACCAAGTCCAAAGCATCGCGCAGGTGCAGGTTGGGGATGGAGCGCCCCGAACCGCGCACTTCGCCGTTGTCCGCCGGAGCGAACACGATGGTTGGGCGGTAGAAGCGGTCTTTGAGACGGCTGGCGACGATGCCGACCACACCTTGATGAAAATCGTCGCGGTAGGCGACCAGGGTCGTCTGACCCGAAGGCAGGGTTTCGGGAAAGGCGTTCAGTGCGTCTTGCAGCATAGATTGCTCGATTTCGCGGCGTTCGATATTGAGGTCGTTCAACTGCGCCGCCAATGCCTGCGCTTCTGCGTCGTCGCGCGCCAACAGGCAGGCAATGCCGACCGACATATCGTCGAGCCGTCCGGCGGCATTGATGCGCGGACCCAGTGCGAAACCCATGTCGAATGGCTGCGCTTTGCGCCAGTCGCGCCGCGCCACTTCAAACAAGGCGCGGATGCCGGGACGCATCTTGCCCGAGCGCATCCGTTTCAAACCTTGCGACACGAGAATACGGTTGTTATGGTCGAGGGGGACGACATCGGCGACGGTGCCGAGTGCGACCAAATCCAAAAGTTCGCCCAGATTCGGTTCTCTAAGGTCGTCTGAAAAATAATCGCGGCGGCGCAATTCGGCACGCAATGCCATCAACACATAAAAAATCACACCCACGCCCGCCAAACTTTTGCTGGGGAAGCCGCAGCCTTTTTGGTTCGGATTGACGATGATGCAGTCGGGTACGGTTTCAGCGGGCAGGTGGTGGTCGGTAACGATCACGTCCAAACCCAATTCCTGCGCCCGCGCCACGCCTGCGATGCTGGCGATGCCGTTGTCGACCGTAATCAGCAAATCCACGCCTTGCGCGGCGGCGATTTCGGCAAGCTCGGGCGTTAAACCGTAGCCGTGTTCGAAGCGGTTGGGTACGAGGAAATCCACCGCCGTGCCCATCGCCGCCAAGCCGCTCATGCCGACGGAACACGCCGTCGCACCGTCGGCATCATAGTCGGCGACAATCAGGATTTTTTCCTTGCGCTCGATGGCATCCGCCAGACGGCGGGCGGCGGCTTCGCAATTCGTCAGCGATTGATAAGGCAGGAGGCCGGCGAGTTTGTCGTCCAATTCGGCGGGACTCTGCACGTCGCGCGAGGCGCACAGCCGGGCGATTAAAGGGTCGGCGCCGGCGGTGAGCAAGTCATCGAGGACGTTTTGGTTGACGGGGCGGGTTTGGATTTTGACGGGCATGGTGTGTGGAATATATTTTATGTATTCAAGGACGGAAAGGTCGTCTGAAAACAGGCGTAACGAGTTTATTAAAAGCTTGGTGTAAAGCCGCCGCCTGTCATCATGGCAGGAATGAACAGTACTGGGGTAAGGGCGTCAACAGTGAGCGTCAGCGGCGTTATCAACAGAGTACCTACTACTTTCACCGGACTGGTGTATACGCGAGAAGTGGTATAGCCGATGGAGACAGGAATGCTTTGTTCAAATTTGTAGTCGGCGGGCAGGTTTTTCGGGGTGGCGTAGTATTTGCCTTTGGCGTGAACACAGCGGTGGTAGACAGTGTTATTTCTACCTTTGCCGGTTTCAAATGACAGGTTTTTCAGTTTGGCGATTTCGTCAGCTTTTTGAGTGTCGTAGCGTAGGCAGAAATCGGTGGTGAAATCGGCTTCTTTTTCATTGTTCACCACAACAGGCAAGGCTTTGAGGTCTTTTTTGTATTTTTTGGCATCGGCAATTTGGAATTTTTTGTCGAGTTTGACATTGAGGATGGGCGTCAGGTCTTTTGAATCTTTGGCATTAATGACGAACCAGTATTTTTCGCCCATCATGACGATGCTGCCTTTTTCAAGTTGGTCATTGTCTTTGTTGACGATACCGAAAGAATGTACTTGGTCGGAAGTAATCGGATGAAAAGTGATTTTTTCTACTTTTTTATCCTCTTCCCACAGTTGTTCAGTTAGGCAGCCGTTTAATGATAAGGCGAGGAGGGCAGTGAGGGTAAGGCGAAGTTTCATAAGTGTAGTCCTTGAAAAGGTCGGTTTGTTTTATAGTGGATTAACTTTAAACCAGTACGGCGTTGCCTCGCCTTGCCGTACT
>CALDNV010000119.1:0-6841 GCA_937914605.1 uncultured Neisseria sp. | reverse complement strand
ACCAAGTGAATCGGTTCCGTACTATCTGTACTGTCTGCGGCTTTGTCGCCTTGTCTTGATTTAAATTTAATCCACTATAGTAAGCGGTTTTTCTTTTTATCCGATGCGTTGGACAGAAAAGAGAAACCGCTTAGATTTTTAATTCTAAGCGGTTTCTTGTGTTGGTGCCGACAGCGAGATTTGAACTCGCACAGCCTACGGCCACTACCCCCTCAAGATAGCGTGTCTACCAATTTCACCATGTCGGCATTTTGAAAACTTTTATTTCTGCTGCTGAGGAGCGGGTGCAGCAGGTGCGGGTTGGTTTTCAGCGGGAGCGGCAGGTTTCGGAGCCTGCTGGGTTTGTTTCACATTGCTGAAGTCCAAACCGTGTTTGTTTGTATGGGTATGGATATAAACCATTGCCATGCAGGTTGCGAAGAAGAAAGTCGCTGCGATGGCGGTTGCGCGGCTCAGGAAGTTTGCGTTGCCTGCGGAACCGAATACGCCCTGTGCGCTGCCGCTGCCTGACCCGAAGGTCGCGCCTGCGTCTGCGCCTTTGCCGTGTTGCAGCAATACTAACACAACCACCGACAAAGCGGAAATAATATTAATAATCCAGATAAGGGTTTTAAAGGCTTCCATATGTTTTCTACGAGGCTTGCGCTGCGTTGATGATGGCGGTAAATGAGTCATACGATAATGACGCGCCGCCAACCAATGCGCCGTCTACATGAGGTACTGCGAAGATGTCGGCTGCATTGTCTGCTTTCACACTTCCGCCGTAAAGAACGCGGATTTTAACATCGCTTCCGCACAAAGACAAGATTTCTTTGTAGATGAATGCGTGCATGTCGGCAATTTGTTCTACGGTGGCGACTTTGCCGGTGCCGATTGCCCATACCGGTTCGTAGGCGACGGCGATGTTTTTGGTGTTCAGTCCATGCAATACGGAGAGTTGGTGGGCGATGACTTCGTGTTCTTTGCCGGCTTCGCGCTCTTCGAGGCTTTCGCCGACGCACAATAGGGGAATGAGGCCTACGTTGAGGACGTTTTCCATTTTGCGGCGTTGGATTTCGTTTTTCTCACCGAAATAGAGGCTTCGTTCGGAGTGTCCGATGAGGACGATGTCTGTGCCGATGTCGGCGAGCATTTCTGCGGAAACTTCGCCTGTGTAGGCACCGTTGTTGGGAAAGCGGCTGACGTCTTGGGCGCAGGTGAGGATGCGGTTGTTGAGGACAATCTGCATGGCGTTGTGCAGTTGCAACAGGTAAACGGTCGGGGCGGCGAGGCCGATGAGGACGCGTTCGGCGGTGGGCATGATGCGGAAGCGGTGCATGAGTGCGTTGTTGTTTTGGAGTCGGCCGTTCATTTTCCAGTTGCCGATGACCCATTTTTGATCCCACATTCCGATTTGGTGATACATCTTTTTTGCTCCGTGTTGTGTTTCTTTGGCTGTACGCTGCGTGTAGCGCGATGTAACGTGAAGTTTAGTGGATATGCGACGGGTTAGCAACTTGAAACGGGATGCCCGGGGTCGTCTGAAATGCTGTTTCAGACGACCTGTTTTATAATAACTGCTTGATATACACATATATAGGACATGGCTATGCACGCGCTTCATTTTTCGGCTTCGGACAAGGCCGCGCTTTATCGGGAGGTGTTGCCGCAGATTGAGTCTGTGGTGGCGGACGAGACGGATTGGGTGGCGAATTTGGCGAACACGGCAGCGGTTTTGAAGGAGGCGTTCGGCTGGTTTTGGGTGGGTTTTTATTTGGTCGATACGCGTACGGACGAATTGGTTTTGGCGCCGTTTCAGGGGCCTTTGGCGTGTACGCGGATTCCGTTCGGGCGCGGGGTGTGCGGTCAGGCTTGGGCGAAGGGCGAGACGATGGTCGTCAAGGATGTCAACGCGCATCCCGACCATATTGCCTGCTCGTCTTTGTCGCGTTCGGAAATTGTGGTTCCGCTGTTTTCAGACGACCTCTGTATCGGCGTGTTGGATGTGGACAGCGAGCATTTGGCGCAGTTTGATGAAACGGATGCTTTATATTTGGGCGAACTGGCGAAGATTTTGGCGAAACGGTTTAAGGTTTCGCGTCAGGCGGCTTGAGACTGAAAAAACGGGCAGGCGGCGTGCGCTGAAGTTGGCGCGGCGGGAGTGTGGTTTTATAATGTCTGCCATTGCTAAAACAATTATTTAACGGAGCACAAAATGGATTTTGAAAAAGCGCGGTTCAACATGGTCGAACAGCAAATCCGTCCGTGGGATGTATTGGATTTTGACGTTTTGGACGCGTTGGAGGAAATTCCGCGCGAGCGTTTCGTGAACGAGTCTTTGCAGGGTTTGGCGTATGCCGACATGGAGCTGCCGCTTGCCAACGGTCATAAGATGCTCGAGCCGAAAATCGTAGCGCGGTTGGCGCAGGGTTTGAAACTGACGCAAACCGATACGGTTTTGGAAATCGGCACGGGTTCGGGCTATGCGACCGCGCTTTTGGCGAAACTGGCGGGTAAAGTGGTTTCAGACGACCTCGATGCTGAGCAGCAAAACCGTGCCAAAGCAGTGTTGGACGGCTTGGCTTTGGACAATATCGATTATGTGCAAAACAACGGGCTGACCGAGCCTTCCGCGGGTGCGCCGTTTGATGCGGTTTACGTCGGCGGCGCGGTGGACCGCGTGCCTGACGTATTGAAAGAACAGTTGAAAGACGGCGGCCGCATGGCAGTCATCGTCGGCCGCCGGCCGGTACAGCGCGCGCTGCTGATTACGCGCAAGGGCGGCGAATTTGAAGAAAAAGTCTTGTTCGACACGCTGGTCGCGCATTTGGACGACAAAGAAAACCGTCCTTTCGGCGATTTCGATTTTTAAACTTTTTTGAAATCAAAGGTCGTCTGAAAACCAGCCGGACATGGCGAAACGTTTTCAGACGACCTTTCATCGTTTCCATCATTTTACACACAACATCATGACGATCCCGCAACTCACCCCGCTGCAACTGCAACAATGGCAGGAAGAAGGCCGCGCGTTCCATCTGCTGGACGTGCGCACCGACGAGGAAACAGCCGTCTGCGCCCTGCCTGACGCCATCCATATCCCGATGAACCTGATTCCGCTGCGCCAAAACGAGCTGCCCGACGACGATTTGCCGATTGTCGTTTACTGCCACCACGGCATCCGCAGCCTGCATACGGCGATGTATCTGGCGGACGCGGGTTTTGAAAATCTGTTTAACCTGCAAGGTGGGATTGATGCTTGGGCTTTGCAGGTGGATGGGACGATGGCGAGATATTGAGATTTCGGATAGAAAAGGGCGGTAGGGCATGGCTGCCGCTTTTTTGCGTGCGGATGATCCGAATATCAAAAATCCTGAAATCCGTTTGCCGGTTTCAGGATTTTTGATTGGGCACGGTTTTTCAGACGACCTTGTATGCAGGGGTCGTCTGAAAACCTTTATCCTTGGGTATTGGGTTTAACCCATCAACCTTTAAACCAATCACCAAGGGTTTAATGATTCAGGCGTTTTGGGCTTCGCGCTGCCAAAGGGTTTTTTGGGCGAAAACCAGTTTGTTGTCCGTAAATTTCACGTTTTCCAAGCGCAAGGACCAAACATCGCTTTTCATCGCGCGGGCAAGCGGATGGGCTTTGTAATAGAGGGCGAGCGCTGCTTTTTTCTCTGTTTCGTCGGTCAGCAGTTGCGCGCTGGCTGTCAGCTGTATGCCGTTGATTTTAGCGATATTTTCCGGCTGGCCTGCGATGGTTCCGGCGATGTTCGGATTTTTCAGCATCAGGCTACCGTGTTTGGAACGTGCCGAAGTCAGGACAATCAGCCTTGCTTGCGCTTCATCGGGCACATAAAAGCAGCAGGCGCTCCAAATTTCGCCGTCTGCGGCTGCCGCAATGCTGATCACATGGTTGGCGTGTAGGAATTTGATGATGTTGTCGGGGATGGGCTGCATGATGAATTTCAATTGAAAATGGTTCGGAAAGCTTGGATTAAAACTTTCCGAACCGTTGTCCGTTTAGCGTTTCATTTCGCTTTCAATGGCGCGGATATTGGCCTGACGGTCGTTGACGGCTTGGGTCAGGCGGCTGATTTTTGCCTGATCGCCTTTTTTCTTGGCAACATTCAGTTGCGCCTGCGCTCTGACCAAAGCCACTTGTTCGTTGCGGACTTCGTTTTCCAAGATTTGCTTGCGGGTCAGTTGCGGCTTGGGTTTGGATGCCGGCAAGATGGGGGCGGGCAGGATTTTGGCTTTGCGGTTCAACTCGGCGGCGCGGGCTTTGGCTGCTTTCAGGTCGCCGACGGAAGTCGCTTCGCCAAGCTTGCCGTTGCGCAATTTGATGTCCAAACGGGGATTGGCGGCTTCTGCCGTGTTGGTTACGCTGCCGCCCGTCGTGCGTGGCAAGACTTTGATGTCGCCCGGCTCGGGAGCGGCTTCCCCGAGGGCTTCTTTCAGGTCGACCCGCTCGGGTACGGCCCTGCCGGCTTCTTCAGGGCTGACGTTTGCAGTGCCGTCCGTATGGGATTCGGTGCAATCGTTGCCGATTTTTTTCTCGGTAAATACTGCGTTGCCGTCCACTTTGCAGATATAGCCGGCTTGTGCGGAGAGGGCGGCGCTTCCCAGCCCGAAAGCCAAAATCAGTCGGTAAAAAATCGGTTTCATCTTTATTTCGGTATATGGCAAAGGTTTTGATTATACTATGCAGCCAGTTATAACGAATCAACTTATTTCAAACAAGGTAAAATTTTCCGATGCCGCCTATCATTGTGAAACGCTGCACGGGGATATCGTAGGCGCAAAGCTAAACAGGCTGCGGCGATTATTGTGTTAAATATATTGGTTAGGCGGCTGGCAGGATAGGTGTTCCGTTTCGGCTGCTCCTTAGTTTAAATAATGTCCATTTTTCTATTTTCAAACAACGATGACAAATTCTTTCCTGATTGCCGGCGTTGACGAGGCAGGGCGGGGGCCTTTGGTCGGCAGCGTGTTTGCCGCCGCCGTTATCCTGCCGCCGTCTTACCATTTGCCCGGTTTGACCGACTCTAAAAAACTCAGCGAAAAAAAGCGCGACACGTTGGCAGTCTTGATTAAAGAACAAGCGCTGGCATGGTGTGTCGCGCAAGCCGATCCGCAAGAAATTTTCGAGCTGAATATCCTTCATGCCACGATGTTGGCAATGAGCCGCGCCGTACACGGGTTGGCGATCAAGCCCGATAAGGTGTTTATCGATGGCAACAGAGTGCCGAAGGCCCTTGGCGTGGATGCCGAAGCGGTGGTCAAAGGCGACAGCAAAATCATGGAAATTTCGGCGGCTTCCGTTTTGGCGAAGACCGCGCGCGATGCCGAGATGTATGCGTTGGCGGAACGTTATCCGCAATACGGTTTCGACAAACACAAAGGCTACGGCACGGCGCAACACCTCGAAGCCTTGCAGCGATACGGCGTATTGCCCGAATACCGCCGCGATTTTGCGCCCGTGAAGGCGTTGCTGGCGCAGGGCAGGTTGTTTGAGTGAGGGCAGAATGGATTAAAGGTCGTCTGAAACGTTTCAGACGACCTTTTCTTTACATCCCGTTACAAAGCCGTGTATGCTTCGCGTTTAGACGGATGTGAAACAAATATCAACGGCCAAACAGATTTTGATGTTTGTGTGTTGCTTTATTTCACTGTTCTCCTAATCAATAACCTTATCAACCGATACCGCACATACTATTTATGGACACTATTGCACGAATCAGCCACTTTGTCGGCAAAACCTTCTCATTTTGGGCGGCATTGTGCGCCGCCGTTGCTTTCTTCGACCCCGAATTGTTCAAATGGGTACTGCCTTACATCACTTGGCTTTTGGGCATCATTATGTTCGGCATGGGGCTGACGCTGACGCCGTCAGATTTCAAGATTGTCGCCAGTCATCCCAAAGCCGTCCTTATCGGCGTGGCAGCGCAGTTTATCATTATGCCGCTGACTGCCTATTTTTTGGTCAAATTGTTAAATTTGCCTGCTGAAGTTGCCGTGGGTGTGATTTTGGTCGGCTGCTGTCCGGGCGGTACGGCCTCCAATGTGATGACTTTTTTGGCGCGCGGCAACGTTGCTTTGTCCGTCGCAGTGACGTCGGCTTCCACCTTACTGGCTCCGCTGCTGACGCCTGCTATTTTCCTGCTTTTGGCAGGTAAAATGCTCGACATCAATGCGCAGGCGATGTTTGTTTCCATTGTTCAAATGGTGTTGTTGCCCATCGCGCTCGGCGTGATTGCACATACTGTGTTCCGTAAACAGACTGAACGTGCTGCCGCTGCCTTGCCTCTGGTTTCTGTGGTTGCCATTGTGCTGATTATCGGTGCGGTCGTCGGCGCGAGCAAAGGTAAAATTATTGAGAGCGGGCTGTTGATTTTCGGTGTCGTGGTATTGCACAACGGCATCGGCTACCTGCTCGGCTTCTTTGCAGCCAAAATCTGCAAGCTGCCGTACGATGCGCAAAAAACGCTCGCTATCGAAGTCGGTATGCAGAATTCCGGTTTGGGTGCGGCATTGGCGGCCACGCATTTTGCCGCAGCCCCTGTTGTCGCTGTACCCAGCGCGCTGTTCAGCGTGTGGCACAATATTTCCGGCTCGCTGCTCGCATCTTATTGGTCGGCGAAAGCAGATAAAGAATCGAAAGCGGAATTGTCCGATTAAAAGAGTTCGGTAAAGGACAAAAGGTCGTCTGAAAATTTTCAGACGACCTTTTCACATACCTGCAACACGCTATTTATAGTGGATTAACTTTAAACCAGCACGGCGTTGTCTCGCCCTAGCTCAAATAGAACGATTCTCTAAGGTGCTGAAGCACCAAGTGAATCGGTTCCGTACTATCTGT
>CALDNV010000118.1:0-1617 GCA_937914605.1 uncultured Neisseria sp. | reverse complement strand
GTCCTGATGTAGCAGGATTTTGCTGCGCCATCACGCGCATTACGGTATCGACAACGGCTTGGGTTTGCGGATCGATTTCGATATTGATGATGTCACCCTCTTTCCGGCTGCCAAACAAAGTGCGCGTCAAAGTTTCCGGAATCAGGTGGACATTGAATTCCGTTTCGGCAACATCGCCTATGGTCAGGCTGCAACCGTCCAAGCCGACAAAGCCTTTGCTCAAAATATAGGGTTTGAGTTCAGTCGGCAGTGCAAACCATACTGTGCGGTTAAACTCGCTGCGTTCTATCCGCGTAATCTGCGTAGTCGTCATGATATGCCCGCTCATGACGTGTCCGCCGATTTCATCGCCGAAACGGGCGGCGCGTTCGAGATTAACGGCATCTCCCGTTTTCAGACGACCCAAATTGGTCTTTTCCAAGGTTTCTTTCATCAAATCAAAGCTGACCGCATCGCCGTCAATTTGGGTAATGGTCAGGCAGCAGCCGTTGTTGGCGACGGATGCGCCGATTTGCAGATGCTCGGTCATCCCATCGGGCAGCTTGACGACATGGGTACGGAAATCGGCGGACGGTTCGCGGATAGCGATGATTTCGCCGACACCTTGGACGATACCTGTAAACATGGGAGATTCTCCAATCGGTTTATTTGATGCGTTTGAAAACCAAATCCCAAACGCCGTGCCCCAAACGTTTGCCGCGGGCTTCAAATTTCGTTTCGGGACGGTAGTCGGGCGTAGGCGCGTAATCGGCGGCGGTATTTTGCAAATTGTCAAAACCGCTCAACACTTCCAGCATCTGCTGCGCGTATTCTTCCCAGTCGGTCGCCAGATGGATATAACCGCCGACTTTCAGCTTGGGCAGCAGTTTCTGCACAAACGGCGTTTGTACCAAGCGGCGTTTGTTATGGCGTTTTTTGTGCCAAGGGTCGGGAAAGAAAATGTGGATGCCGTCGAGCACGTCGTCTGAAAGCATATTTTCCACCACTTCGACCGCATCGTGCCGCATTACGCGGATATTGCCGATGTGTTCTTCTTCAATCAATTTCAAAATGTTGCCGACGCCGGGACCATGTACATCAATCGCCAAAAAGTCGGTATCAGGCAGGCGCTTGGCGATTTCAACAGTCGCCACACCCATGCCGAAACCGATTTCCAACACCTTGGGACGATCGCTGCCGAAACACTGATTCAAGTCCAACACGGAATCTTGATAATCGATGCCAAACTGCGGCCACATCGTATCAATGGCACGCTGCTGCGCCGCAGTCATATGCCCTTGACGCAACACAAAGCTGCGGATGGAGCGTTTGTGCGCTTCAGGAACGGTAGAATCCGGAGTTATTTCGTTCATAAATCATTTCTTGTATCTGATAAAACTAGGGAAAGGTCGTCTGAAAATTCTTCAATATGGTTTCAGACGACCTCTGAATGTATGGGGTCAACCGTTAAATGATTTGTTTTATAGTTGATAAATAAACATGAGACAAGTTGCCAACAGTATCAATCCTGCCGAACTCATTTGTTTGCTGTTTTAAAGCATGACTAAATGGCTCACTTGGAGCTTAGGCACGCATTCTTGTTCATCCACTATATCGTTAATGAAATCACTATCACTG
>CALDNV010000117.1:0-2496 GCA_937914605.1 uncultured Neisseria sp. | reverse complement strand
GGATAATAAAAGCCCAGCACCACACGTTTGGCAGGCACATCGACCCGCACTTCGCGCCCGCGTACGTCGGTAAGCGTTTTCATTTCGGCACAAACACCCTGCACGGCAAGACTGAACAAGGCGGCGGTTAAAATACGGCAAATAGGTTTCATTGGTTCTCTCTGTAAAATAAAAAAAAACAGTTTCAGACGACCCCGTCGCAACAAAAGACCGTCCGAAAAAACTTACCGCTTGGACAATACAATCCAAAAGAAAAACGGTACGCCGACAAACGCGGTAACAATCCCCACCGGAAACAGCGCACCCGGGATAATCACCTTGGACAACACGCTGGCGACCGATAAAAACGCCGCCCCTGTCAGCATCGCGCCGGGCAGGAAGAAACGTTGGTCTTCGCCCAAAAGAATCCGCGCCACATGCGGCGCGACCAGTCCGATAAAGCCGATTACGCCGACGAAACTGATTGCCGTCGCCGTCATCACCGCCACCAACACCAGCGTTTTCAGGCGCAAAAGTTGCAGATTGATACCCAGTCCGACGGCGCGTTCTTCGCCCAAGCGCAGCGCGGTCAGCTTCCACACATCGCGTGAAAGCAGCAGCACGCACACCGCCGTAACCGCCGCCGTAACGATGACCGTTTCCCAAGTTGCTTTGTTCAAACTGCCAAACAGCCAGAACAGAATCTGCTGCGAAATCTCAGGCGCGGCGATAAACTGAATCAGCGACAGAATCGACTGAAACAGAAACAAAAGCGCAATTCCCACCAACACCAGCATCGCCGAATTGAAGCGGCGCGCCGAGGCAAACAAAAACAAGATGCCCGAAGCCAGCATGGTCATCACAAACGCACCAATGGGAACGGCGATCGTTTCAGGCAGCCCGAAACCGCCGAACGCAATCACTACCGACGCGCCCAAACCCGCCGCCGCCGCCAAACCCAGCGTATAAGGGCTGGCCATCGGATTGTTCAACAGCGTCTGAATCTCCGCCCCGCCGACACCCAAAGCTGCACCGACCACCAGCGCCATCACCGCAATCGGCAGGCGCAGATCCATCACAATCAGGCGGTTCATTTCATCGACTTCGGGTTTGCCCAGCAAAACATTGACCACTTCGCCGACAGGCAGCGTGTCCGTCATCGCCGGGCCGGTGGCGATGTCGAATAGAAAACTGACCGATGCGATGATTAAAAACATCAAAACAATCAACCAACGCTTGCCTTCCAACTTGCGCTGGTTTTTCACAATCTCGGCGACAACCGAATCATTCATTTTTCAAACCTTTGAAATTAAGGAACAAGGCCGGACATCCATGCCCGACAATCTCTTTTGTCTGTATCCGTTTTGAAGGGTGATTTTTTGAAAATCGGGATAACGGCGTTCCAAACGGCTTTACCCTCTCCCTAGCCCTCTCCCATGGGGAGAGGGAACAAATTGCAGGGAATCACAACAATAGTTGAATCTCAGTCATCCGATCCCCTCTCCCCGTGGGAGAGGGCCAAAACAGTCAAACCCACCTGACACTCCCCGTTCGGCACGACGGAAAGTGGTAGCGTGGGCTTTACCCACGAAAACAGGAAACCCCATACGATTCGCCATCATTTCTACAAATGCTACTCCCCATGAAAGAGGGAGCAAATTGTAGGGAATCAAAACAATAGTCGGACTTCCGTTATCTGTTCCCTCTCCCCGCGGGAGAGGGCTAGGGAGAGGGCCAAAACAGTCAAACCCACCTGACACTCCCCGCCCGGCACGACGGAAATTCGTAGCGTGGGCTTTGCCCGCGAAAACAGGAAACCCCTCATACCGTTCGCCATCATTTCCGCAAACGCTATCCGTGGGCAAAGCCCACGCTACGGTTCTGTACAAAACCCACGCTACTTTCAGACGACCTTTCGCATAAATAGGTCGTCTGAAATCCGCAAGCCCGCCTTACTGCCCTTTCGGATACAGGTAGAACGTACCGTTTGGTACAACAGGCAGGTTTTGGCGGTAGAAGTCGATATAAGTCTTTTCAGGATTGAAGTCTTTGAACAACTGCGGATAAATCGCTTTGGCCATAAATTGAATCGATGCACCGTCGGAGAGCGTGCGCGAGTTGGCGTGGTAGGCGGCGTAGAGGCGGTTGTTTTTAATCGCAGGCAGGTTCGCCCAGCCGGCGCGTTTGGCAAAACCGGCCAAGCGTTTTTCCGCTTCGGCTTTCGGAATGCCCCAACCCATCACCATGGCGGTCGGGCTTTTCTTCAATTCGGTTTCGCGGCCGGTAATCACGATGACGTCGGGTTTGGCGGCGAGGACTTTTTCAGGGTTGATCGGGCCGTAGAACTCAACCGAAGAAGCGGCGATATTGTTGCCGCCGACCAGCGTCGCCATCGAACCCCACATGCTCTTGCCGAAGGTGACGCTGTGTTCCGCAGGGCCTTTGTTGCCGAACTCGACATACACTTTAGGCTTGGGCAGGTTGGCTTTTTTCACGCGCGCTTGGATGGTGTCGGCG